>JBIODP010000029.1:0-14951 GCA_044445195.1 Burkholderiales bacterium
CAGCACATGCATCGCAGGATTGCTACGCCATCAGCCGGCGCGACATGAAACTAAGCGACTTGCTGGATGAATGGGCGACCAAGGCAGGTTATCAGCTTTCGTGGGAAATCTCCGGCGAAGAGCCGCTGCTTTCCATGACCGGGCAATTCTGCGGCAAATCATTCGAGGAAGCGCTGGATATCGTGCTGGCTTCGTATGCCGACACCACGCCGATCAAGGCAGTCTTCCACCGCAAGAACAACGCCATACAAATCATTTCCGGGTCGAAATAAAAATGAAAAATAAATTCTCCTTTTGGAAGAAAAGCGTCATCGTCATTGCCGGCCTTCTTTTGATGGCGTGTTCTGTCGACAAGGAAGTCCGGCAAGCGAAAGACGCGGTGACAACGAACATGGCGACGCTGGAAAAGACCATGCCCAAGGCCGACGAGTCCGCCAATCGCGTGCATATCGTCTATCACGACGACGCGTATTTCGGCAGCAAGAAAGTCGCCGTGTCGTCGGAAAAATTCCTGCCGGCCGTATTCTCCAAACCGGTATGGTTCGTATCGTCCACCGAAGGGCCGATCACTTTGCCGACCCTGGCGGAAATGATCACGAAATACACCGGCATTCGCGTCGACGTCAATCAGGACATCTTTCAAAACACCACGGTTACGCAAGGAGCCGCTGCCTCCCCCACCAACCCGCAACGAAACACCACCCCGAGTCCGGAAAGCCTGCGCGTCATCCCTCTGAATTTCAAGGGATCGTTTGCCGATTATCTGAATCTGGTGTGCGCCAAGGTATCGATCAGTTGGGATTACGATGCCGGCATCATTCATTTCTTCAGGTACAAGAGCAAATCATTTGAAATCAAAGGCGTGCTCAGCTCGGTGGACGAAACTTCGTCTTTCGCATCGAACGGCACGATAGGGACCGGGGCCGGCACCAGCTCCTCCAATGCGTCGGTCAAATCGGACTTGCGGACGACGCTCAAATATGAATATTTCAAGGATTTGACGGCGCAAATCAAAGGCCGCCTGAGCACTGGCGCGCAGGTGGTGCCGAATCTCGCCTCCAACACCATCGTCGTGACCGCCACACCATCGCAATTGCGCGAAATCGGCATATTCGTCGATGACATGAACAGGCGATCGTCGCGTGTCGTCTACTTCGATCTCAAGCTGTATCGCCTCTCCGACACGAATAACGACCAGTCCGGCCTCAATTGGTCGGGCTTGCTGAGCAGTAGCTCTTATCGACTCATCGGCACGCCGGGCGCGAATCTGGTGACGGATACCGGCGGCGTGGGCGTATACCGGCTCGCGCCCAATGCTGCTGCGGCCGCTGCCATTCCGAGTTTTACCGCACTTGGTTATACGGGCGACGGATTTTCCGGCTCGCAAGGCAGCGGTTTGCTGCTGCAGGCGGTTAATCAGATGACCGGCTTGAGCGAAGAGTGGTTTGACAACGGTTACACCATGAACAACATGCCGATCCCGTTTACCAATTCGACCACACTCGAATATGTGGCCGAAGCGGGAACGACATCGTCGACCACTGCGACTACCACGACGGTGACGCAACAGGAATATTCGTTCGGCGTCGATATCGAACTGACACCCCACATCTACGATAACAATTCGATGATGCTGGAACTGCAATTCGACGTCACCGACTCTGTGCCATTCACGATAACGAATGTCGGCGGCACGCAAGTGAAGTCGAAGACGGTGCCAAGGCGGGCAAGCCGCCAGATGCTGATGGTGCGCCCAGGCGAGCAGATCGTCCTCGCCAAGATCGCTCACAACATGGGTTCCGGCAATAACAATACCGGAATCACGGAACTGTCGTCCAACGCCAACCGCACAAAAGACAGCATGTTACTGGTGATTACGCCGGTTCTGTGGACTGCTTCCGACGCGCGTTAGGAGCGGCTCATGGCTTTGCGATTTGAAACGATACAGGGAACGCGCGTCGCGCTGGGCGTCGAATGGTACGAAGTGCCGCCCGGCTCCGCCGCCGACGAAAAGACTATTTCGGCACGGCTGACGAAATCCGCGCGCGCGAACCATAAGCTTCGGCTGGAACGAAATGGCAAAACCAGGCTGGGTCTTGCCTCGACCAGGGGGCAAGGCAACGTGCCTGGCCGGGTCATGAGCGCCCTTGCCTGGTATGCGCTTTCGCACGTCGATAATCATGATCCGCAAGCGATCGTCTGGGTTCTGGCCGATCCGAACAAATCGTCGGACTCCAGTACGGCCCGCGCCTGGGTTGCCGCGATCGTCGACGGCGTTCCGGTCGCGCGCGGCGATCGTATCGCACGCATCGGCGATGTCTCCACGGTCTTGCATGAAATGCTTGGCGAGCATGCGCAAAGCGCTCACGTTCATGTCGTCGGTTTGAACGAGACGAATTTCGGCTTGTTCGGCGAACATTACAACGAATTTGCCTCGCTGGAACAACAATCGATCAAAACGCTATTCGCCGAAACGTGCCATCCGGCATCCGAGATGGTGCGCCTGGGACTATCCAGGCTGGCGACCAGCGCCATCGTTGTAGCACTCACCATCGGCATCGTTGGCGGCAGCGTGGGCGGTTATTACTGGTATTTGAAGGAAAGCGTCCGCAAGGAAGAGGTTGCCAGGGAAGCCGAACGAAAAAGACTTGCCGCGCTGCCCAAGCCGAACGCGCTATATGCGGCAAATTTTGCCAATGTGTTCAACGGCGGCGAGCAAAAAGTCACCGTTGCCGAAGGCGCAAAAGGTGCCTACGACATGTTGAAGGATTTACCGTATTTTGAGCGCGGCTGGACCTTCACGTCCTTTGCCTGCTCGACAAAGCGTCTTGCGGTATTGCCAGGAAGCGCGCCGGCCGCAGTAAATGCACAGGTAACGCCGGCCTGCGAAGTCGAATACAAGCGCAGCACCGAGGCCGGTCCATCGCCGATTCCAACGACTCAGTATCCCGTCATCCTGGCACAAGTGGACAAGGAGATTGGCCGCCGTCCATTTGCATTTCACCGCATGCTGCTGGAGCAAAACGTCCAGCCGGACAAGCTGATCGACATGTTCCGCCATCCGGCATCGATCGACGACGTTTTGCGCAAGAGCCGCATCGCCAAGGACATGAGCTTGAGCGTTTCATTCGACGTGCCAGTCAAGATTCCGCCGTCTGCCGGCCAACCGGCTCTCGATGTTTCCGGTTCGACCTACGCGATCAAACGCGGCACCTGGTCGATGTCGGGACCGTACGCGCTGTATGAGCTTCTCTACGATTTGCCGCCCACCGCAATGATCGAGACGGTTAAGGTCATCGCGGATACGGAGGGGAATTCCTTTCGTGCGGAGGGATTTTACTATGCGTCGGACGATGTGCCGGCTGCGGGAACTCTTGCTGCACCAGACACTGCAACGAATCCCGCAGCCAATATGAAACACCCGTAATGCCCGATTATCAAAAGGACTGTTATGCGTAACAACATGAAAAGTATTGCCGCGATCCTCTGTCTTGCCGCCGCTTCGATGGCCCATGCCCAAACGATGGATGAAATTCACGCACTGCAGAAGGAAAAACTGATCAAAAACCTGAAGGAATCCATCGACAAGGACAACGCCAATACGCAGGTTCCAAAGATTGCGAATCCCAGTGTTCCGGCAAGTCGCAATGCAATCAAGGAAATGGAATTGACGGGATTGTTCGGCGTAGGCGACGAAGCGGAAGCGAAAATCGCGTATGACGGCGAATTGTACGAGCGGAAAATCGGCATGGACCTGGCCGGGTGGAAATTAAGCAGCTTCAGGGATCTATGTGTCGTAATGGTCAAAGAGGATGACGTCGCGCCCGCTGCATCGAAGAAAAAACCGATCAAGGCCGATGGCGGTTTGCGCACCGCCTCACTGTGCATCAAAACCATGGTGCGGGACTATGCGGCAGGGAAGAATCAAGGGGACATCATGCCGGTCAATGCATTACTACCCACGCCTGCATCGATGCCGATGCCAACTTCCATGCCGAATGGTGCTCCCGGCGTACTCCCAGGTCTACCCGAAAACCCGAACCACGTTCCGTCCATTCCCCCGGCGCTACCGATTCCGCAGAAATGAGCCACCAATGAATACCCGTAAATCGCCGATCAACTGGCTCGACCACGAAATCACGAATGAGGATTCTCTGCATATCGACTGGAAGCTCGCCAAGCTAATCAATATGGATCACGACGTCGAGGATTTCCTTGGTAAAGGCGCGCGTAACTATGCGTTCGTTCAAAAAGGACCGAACGCATTCATATTGCTGGTGGCAAGCACGCTGGCAACGGACCGCACTTGCCGCGAAGTATTGCTGAGCGCGGTCGAGCGCCGCTCCAGCACGCGAATTGAAAAGCATGTCGTCGCCCCATCTGTGCTCAAGGTCGTTCTGGAAAAGCTGTCCAAGAAAAACAGCGGTGACGCGACGCCAAAACGTGCAGACAGCGACACCATCCGCGCGTTCAACGATATTGTCTGCATGGCCGCGCAACTGGATTCCTCCGACATTCATTTCCGTGGAGACAGGCGCAATCCGCGCGTCGAATTCCGTGTACTCGGAACCATCCGCAACAGCGGCTTGCAATTGTCGTATGACCGCATGCAGGAATTGCTGAGCGCGCAATACCAGACGCAGGCCGAAGAAAATTCCAATACCGGCTCGGCGCTCACATTCAGAACGCAGCAGCGCGCGGCCTTCCCGATCAATATCGAGATCAACGACAAGCCGCAATCGCTGAAACTGCGCTTCGAAGTCACGAATTCGAGCAGCGGCTTTCATTCCGCGATGCGCATCGCCTGGATGTCGGGCGACAAGGTAAAAAAAGGGGAATCCCTCGAACACGATTTGCTCAAGCGCGGTTATCACGCCGACCAGGCGGAGATTATTTCCGCCGTGGCGTACAAGGATGGCGGCGGCATGGTGATCGCCGGCGCGACAGGCTCCGGCAAGACGCAGACCCTGTACAACATCATGCGCTGGATCGGCACCCATGAAAACATCGCCATCACCGTCGAAGACCCGATCGAGGGTGATCTGGAAATCCCGACGCAAATTCCAGTGGTGCGCCGCGAGGGGCAAACTCTAGACGAAGCGATCGGCGCGATCATCAAGGCCATATTGCGGCTTGACCCAGATATTGCGCTGATATCGGAAATTCGCGGACGCGAAGCGGGTTCCGGCTTCCAGCAACTGGTGCAGGCCGGCCATAAGACGCTGACCACCGTGCATGCCGACTCTCCCATCGAGATATACGAACGCCTGGTGTCCGACGAAATCGGCGTCGACCGTAGCGTCTTATCTACACCGGACAAGCTGACGCTGGGCATCTATCAACGCCTGGTGCAGGTTCTTTGTCCCTATTGCGGCATCGATCACAGCAAGGCCGGTGTCACGGCGAAATATATGCGCGACATCGAACGCGCCACTGGCGTCAGCGACTTGTCGCTGGTCCGGTTTCGCAATGAGTCGGGCTGCGAGGCATGCAATGCGGTCAGCCCGATCCCCGGAGTCATTGGCCGCGAAGTGGCGGCGTCGGTCTGGTTGCCGGACGACGAAACGCTGCTGCTGTTGCGCAGCAAGCTCGTGACGGAGGCCGTGCGCGAATTTCAGAGCCGGCGCAAGGCGATCGACGATCCCGGCACGGATGGATGTTCCGCTGCCGAAGTCGGCATGAAGAAAATGCTGCTTGGCCGCGTCTCGCCTCGGGAAATCGGCGCTTTCGAGCCGTTTGGCTTGTATGCGGACAAGCAGGCCGAGTTGTCCAGGCGTATCAGGAAAGCTGCTTCCGGCGCAGTGCTTGCCGTGGTGCCGCCACATGTCGCAGGTGGATCATGATGAACGGACTGGTCGGCAGAGTCTTTTTCAGGATTCAGATCTGGATGTTTCAATCCAGCCTCGATAAATTCCTGGGGGAGCTGTTGCAACAACTCGATATCGGCGTCTTGCTGGGCAAATTCATGCGTTCGCGCAGCGCGGCCGCAAAAGCGCGGAAGTCATTGTTTGCTCCTGTGTATAGCATGATGGCGACGAGGTTTTCTGACGGGAAATCGTTTTCTGAGGCATGCGAGGGCATTCTTCCTGCACTGAATATCCTGATGATTGCGTCTGGGGAGAAAGTCGACCGCGTCAGACAAGGCGTGGAAACGGCGCGCTTTTTGAACCGCTCCATGAAAAAAGTGCAGTCGATGATTTTTGGGGCGCTGTGGTGGCCGATCACATTGGATTTCATGGCAATGGGAATGGTGCTGTTTTTTGGCCTGGCCGTCGTGCCCGAATTTACCTCCATGATGCCGGTCAGCAGGCTGGGGACAAGTTACCAAGTAGCGTATTCGGTCGCCAATTTTGCGCGGGAATATGGCTGGTTCATCGCACCTTTGCTGATTTCCCTTGCCGTCTTTATTCCGTGGAGCATTTTCAACCTGACCGGACCGGTTCGTAAGTTTCTCGACGTCGCCATTCCCCCTTACAACATCTATCGTCTGAAGAAGGCCGGGGAACTGATGATCATCTTTTCCGGGTTTTGGCGCAATGGCTTGCAAATCGATGAAGTCTTGACGACCGTCATGGCGCGGGAGTGCCCTTACATCCGCTGGCATCTCAACATCATGCGCGAGCGCGTCGCCGATGGCGCGCCGCTGGTTGGCGGTCTGGACGAAGACGGCCATGCCATCGCCGGCGTGCTCGACACGGGATTATTCCCGAACGCCGTCATCGAGGAACTGCTCAGTTTTGCGAACTCCGACAAGCTGGAAGTGGCGATGCAACGCATCGGATTTGAAAACGTGGACGGCATGCTGGCTATCGTTCAAGCCAATGTGTCGATCATGGCGAAGTTGTTTCAATGGTCGGCGTCGCTGGTCATCGGAATGCTTGTGTACGACACGTTCACCTTGTCGTCGAAACTTAGCGGCTTGGCGTCATCGGGGCAGTTTTAGCGTTGTTTTTATTAATTTCAATAATTTTGTGATGGGGTGGGAAATGAGAAATATCAGGTCGTTTAAGAATCAAAAGGGGTATTCGCTGGTGGAATTGATCATCGCTTCGGTAATCATCGTGCTGGCGCTGGCGGCGATCATGGCCGTTGCCAACAATGTGCGCGGGGATCAAAAAGTCAGCACGGAAACGGATCGCCTTAATCTTGGATTCGAAAAGGCGCTGGCTTACGCCGCAACGTCGCAGGATACCAGCGTGATCAATAACGCGATCATCATTCGCACCGGTGGCGTTCCTTCCGATGCGATTCAGGGAACCTCAACCATTACGACAAAGTTCGGCGGTACGACTACCTATGGGCCTACCTCGATCAGCGGGATGACCAACAATGGCGTTGGTGCCACGCAGACCAACCTCGACGAAAAAAGCTGCTTGAATTTCGTCAAGAACATCGGTGGCACGTTCACACGCGTATCCGTGAACGGCACGATTGTCAAAGACGTGACCGATAACATCGTCCAGGAAGCCGCGCTGGAAGCGCAATGCGCAAACACCGCCGCAGGCAACATCGTCTTGTGGGAAAAGATCAAGAGTTAATCCGTTGCAGCATTGAATGTCGGCTTGCATCGCACAAAAATGATGCGAGCCGGTTCATTATTTTGGAGAAAATGTATGAGCAGATTGCGGGGACTACCTGGGCGGCTATCTCAACAAGGTTTTACGCTGGTTGAGCTTGTCATTACATCGGCGATTATTGCCGCCGCCCTTGCCGGCACCCTTGCGGTGCAATATCGCCGAGCCAATTACGCCACGCTCGACGCTGCAGCGACCGCGATGAATGCCGTTGGCAATGCCATCCAGAACTTCGAAAGCCATTACGCCACCCAGCTTGTCGCCGGCACGGCGATACCGGGCGTGGTGGACGAATACCATCCGATGGTGTCCGAGTTGACGGCGTTAGGCTATATGCCGCCCGGATTCGATGCGACAAAGCTTCCTGGTGGCGATATGTCCACCACGATTTCGCTAATACCCGCAGGCTGCGCGGCCATAAATATTGCCGACTGCAATTTGTACTGGTTCACGGTTGCCAGCAAGCCGTTCCTGCAATCGAATGGGGTTGCCGACGAGGCCGGCGCCGGCCGGGTGGTGTCCGAGATCGGTACGCAATCCGGTTATTCTCACATCGAGACGCCGGGATTCATTACGGGATACAACAATGGGTGGGGGCCGAGTGTCGTCAATCCTACCGGACTGGCCGGCATCGTCGCGGTACAAGGCGGGTATGGCGCGAGCGAATTGGCGCAGTATTTGCGCATTGATGGCGGAAATGCGATGACGGCGGATTTCCATGGGGGGCTTCACGATTTGACGGGGGTGGCCAATGCAACAGTCGGTCAACTACTTCATGTCCAAGGACAGCAACAAAACGATCAATCGGTGACTGTTGGATCATTCGTCCAACCGTCAAGCAATCCAGCGCAGCTTGCTACTGCCGGGAATGCATGTTCTGACGGTAGCGGGGCCATTCGCGCCGATAGCAGCGGCAATGTCTTGAGTTGCAAAGGCGGAATATGGCAAGTCAGCGGCGCGCCGAGCGGAACTCCATGCGGGGCTGCCTGGTGGGATAATGGTGCTGGGGTCTGGCACGACGCGGCAAGCTGCCAGGGTCAGAGCATTCTTTACACCGGCTGCCCATCTGGATATGGCTATTCGTCGGTTTTTGCTGCGTATAGTAACTGGATGTATACCTGTATAAAAACATGACACTTCATCTATCTAGATTCCTTGTCATCCTGGTTAGAAATTTGCTCGCTTCATATGGCGTTTGTTCATGACGCGCGCGTCCCTCAAAATAGAGAGCACATAGTCCGACAAATTTCGACGGTTCGACCTTGTAATGTGATTCGTGATCGTATTCAAGAAATCCGATGGATTCGAGAGCCTCGATTGTGTTCGTAATTTCTTCTAATTCGCATTCCTTTTGGTCTGTATTCGAGAGTGCCGCAGATTCGATATCATCAAAAGACAACTCGCGTTCTCCCTCAAGTGCTGCACCGAGCACCGATAACACAATATTTTGTGCCCCTATCTCCAATTCTTGAATCTCACGACGTGCCATTTTCAGGACTTCGTCGTCCTTACAAAGAAGAAGCGTGCAAATTGCGTCAATCTCGTTATCTTCCATTGCCAGGAATGCCATTGCCTCTCTCGGGTTGACGTGCCTTATTTTAAGCGGGTTAGGTTTACCACTTGTCATTTCAACGGTGATGGCACTTACAAGCTTTCGGTGCTTACCCATGTCAAAGCCACTTATCACCCACCACTCATTTAAGTTTGCATGCTGTCCCGCTTCGAACGCTTGGCGTTTTAGTGTCGCAGTGATTGATTCGCCACCGTTTTTTATTTTCGCCGCATTGCTGTCGGCCTCCTTATTCGACTTGATTTGAAATCCTATCCTTTGCGTGTTTCCAGAGACGTTGTCGAAAATCAATCGAACGTCAACGCCATGATCACGTATGTATTGCGTCGGTGCCACCTCTGTACCATATCGCCTGAATGACTCCAAAATTACTTCAATCTTTTCTGACCAAGCCATCTCTAGCCAATCGTGGCTCGCACGCTCATTTGAGAAAAATTCCTTAGTGTCGCTCTCCTTGATTCCCCGTGTTCTTCCTATTAACTCAGCCAAGATATCAAGCGGCGTGTATTCAGCATTGGTAATTCTCATATACTATACTCAACCTTAAATTGAACGGCATACTCGTATTGAGACAGATATCAAGTCATGAAAAACTGAAATTTCGAACTACAGAATAGAATCGAGTTTATGGAAATTATGATCCCCCAACATTGAAGAGAAGAGTTGAAGAAGTTCCACTTTTGATCTGCCAGCTCCGATCACACTGATGATTTTGTTAAAAGAAAATCTGACGACATGATTTAAACGAGGATTCATCAAAATTCCTTCTGTCCATTCTGGCGTGTCGCTCTCCACTGACGACGCATACCCAAGAAGCCAATACATAACTATCTGACGATAGTCAGATGACGAAAAATGTCTGCCAGTGCATTTAACTTCGATAAGTTTTGTCCCAATCGAAAAATCGCCTGTACCTGATGCGATCCATTGATAACCAGGTATAGCTGGCGATTGGACGAGCGATCCAGCATCGGACTCCAAATTTATATTGCTTAGCATCACAACAAGATTTTTCGCTACCCATTCGGCGGCGGCTTTATCCGCCAGCGACAGTGATTCGGGAAGTTTTGCATCGAAGTGCCTCTTTTGTCTGGCAATAGCCACGTCCAGACATGTATCCCAAACAATTGAATCACTTTTCTTCAACAACTGTTCACCAGCGGCAATAGCGATTTCAAATAACATTGCTCGTTCCAGGTTGCTTCCAGCAATAATGTCGGACGGCAAAGGCGAGCAACCAACCATGGGGACAGATTCGCGATTGAAACTCGCTACGACACTTGGCGCAAGTTGCGGAAAAAGAGCGTCAAATATGCCAGGAATATCCCGCGCAACTGTCCTAGGATCATTTGCTGAGATTTTTTTATTTAGCATTTTCCGCCCATTTAAGATAAACGGATGAAAACGATTGCTTATCTTTGCGTTCAATTCCCAGAGCCCATGCCTGACCAAGGCTCCCGACAACTTGCTTTCGAAATTTTTGGCCATCGTCACCCAGTTCACCAGCTGCCAACCACAACATTCGCTGTTCCTCAGCAGGTAAGGTTTGCCATTTATTTCGTAGTCGAATAAAGGCATCCCGGTCATGCCAATGTCGCCAGCAATCGACACATGCCCGCTTGACCGTTTCGGACTGGGTCGATTCATAAAGCTGCAGCACGTATTGAGCGCGAGATTGCGTTTGCCGAAACCGAATGGTCCTCAGATAGTGTAGACAATTTGCCTCAGCCAAAAGCAAGTGGAGCGAGTGGGTGGGAATAAGATCAAGCAGTTTATCCACCCTTTCAAAAATATCTTTGAATATTTCCTCGGCCCGCAAGGCAGCAACACCTTTCATAATTTTTGACCATGAACCTCGAAAAGCGTGCAAATTTGTCGAGGCAAGGAGGGTCCGGCAAAGTTCCAAAGCAGTGTTCGGCTCGTGCAGCTTTAATGTTCTTCCAATTTGCGCAACAACGAACGTATCCGGCTGGCCCTTTTTGAGTTCGAGATCGAGAATAGTGCGAATTTCTAATGTCTCGACAGTTTCTTTCAGCTCTTGGTAATCCGAGTCAGCCGTATCGGAATAGGGATCGAAGTGTAGGTCAATATCCCGGAGCTTGTTTGCCTCTTCCCCTGAGCCGCCAAGTTGCGTGCGCACATAATCAATGTAGTGTTTGCCGGTCAGCACTGTGGTTTTCGTTCTGTTAAGAGTGAGCCCGTAATCAGCTAATGCGTGCGATAGAACTGATAGCGCACGATAAGCGTCCGCCTGTGTTGCAGTGATTAATACAAAGTCATCAACGTACCTACGCCATTGGATTTTAGCGTTGGTGAGGGTGCGATCAATTGATGCCATCAGCAGTTCAGCGAGAATACGTGAACATTGGCCGCCGACCGGCAGGCCAAACGATCTTCCAGAGGAAAATTTGTTCAAAAGCCGATCAATTTGAGTGGGAACGGTCGATCCATTTTGGAAAAGGTCGGCGATACAATTTTCAAGGCGATGGTGATAAATATGCTCGTAAAAGCTTGAAATATCGGTTTGAACGACAATTGCTTTTTCGCCAAAGGCTTCGCAATCGGCAATACTGGCTTCTCGAAACGAGCGCCAAGATGATGTCCAATCGAACAGGCTCGGCCCTTGTGCTTTGAATCTGTACGCATGGGCACGGTCGCTCCGCAGAGGTTCGTGCAAGTCAGCAATCGCGATTCCTAAACCATTGAAATAGATATTCCAAAATGGGTGTACTTTCGTCGCGATGCGGAATCCAGAAGTCCCAGCAGGAACCAGAAGCCGCTCGGAAAATATTTGCAAAGAATTTATCGCGTTGTTTGCGGAGTTCTTATTGCCTGTCTCAAGCTCATCGCAAAATGTAAATGCCAATTTCGCCAAGCTATCCTGATTTTCGGCGACGAATCGTGTGTCGATATCAAATGGCAAAGTGTCGTTGTCGCCGTGCGCGCCAATATCCGCCGCTGCTCGTTCAAAATGCTCCAGCTTTACGTTCGACATTTCCCTATGCTCCACAAATTCATCAGAATTTAAACCTCCTTACGAATACCTAATTGGCAACAGAGTACGGCATGCAAAGGTATTGCCATTGGCATTTAGATTGATTGGCAAAAATATAATGTTGGAGCCGAATCCAATCACGTCCCTATGGGGGTGCTTTTTAATTGCTGTCATTTCCCGTAAAATTCTTGAAAATCGCAAAATATTGGCGGGAATGCGCTATGCCTACTATTGATCAATCTCTGTCAATTGTAACGCAACGTTGACTAACCGCAGCCACTCCAGTCTGCCAGCGACGATAACGAACGACAATAACGCAAGTCTGCAGATTTTTTAAATGGCATACTTGGTTCTATTATTGGTTAGTATCTGGGCTTTCAAGGCCGCGATGCTATTGCCTAGTTCGGCGCAATGGTCTGGATCGGCGGTGAAAATGGTGGTTTGCGAAGGAAATCGCGCCAGATATGCAGGTATTGCACTGGCGTTTTGGCATGCGGCGTATTCATAAAAGTTGCTCAGAAGCGGGTATTGTATTTCTGAAGCTACGCTCAGGCTGCTCATCATTTTGGTCAGTGTAAGACCCGATGCGCCGTCGTTGAAAGTGCCATTTACCCACGTCCCTACGTTGATTTGGTTGTTCGACCCGTCGACTAATGAAGGAATGGGATAGTCAACTTCCGCATTACTGGAAATAACGCGCACCGATGTCGTGGAAGGCAAATCATATTGGACGCCAAACCATTCAATAGCCGTCAACAAGTCCTGGTAGGCATTGAGCAAATCGTCGCTCGATGCCGGCATGGTTTTAAGGATGTTCACGCCTAGGTCTGTTGTACCGCGAAGCGGTGTGTCCTCTCCCGCAAGCTGCAACGCCGTGCTAATGCCCGTGGTGTAGCTGGTCGCCAGTGTCGCTCCCTGTCCGGCCTTAAACGTGAATACATGCGATGCAATATGCGTAACCGGCGTGATCACGAACGAATTGAACGCCGTCGTGACGTAGGGCGTAACGAGTTCGAGCGAACCGCCCGCTTGCGTCGTGCCGTCCGCTTCCGATGTGTACGTGCCGCCTGTCGATACCAGACGAACATATCCGGTCGACTGCGTCGAAATGGTCATGGTAAAGCTGCCATCGGCGCCGGTCGCACCGGATGTACCAATCAATGCGCCGTTGGTGCCATTCGGCATGACTTGGTAGGCGCTGACTATTGCGCCGACCGTGCGGCTATTCCATACGATGCCGGCAATGGTATTGGTCAGTGCGCCGGGTGCTACCTGGTTAGTGTATGGGTTCAATGCAGTCACGGCCGTTGTCGGCGTGCCTGATGTCGAACTCGTCGTCGTTCCGCTGCTTCCGCCACCGCCGCATGCTGCCAACGTCAGGGAAATGCACACGCTCATGATTGAATGGCTTATTTTCACAATCGCCCTTCCAACGGATTGGTTTGGCCGGAATGTATTGAACGATTTAAAAAGCAGATGACGAAAATCATCGTCGCAAGTTTTAGCAACATACGGGAATTTCATGACACTCCTCCTGATATGGGTTGAAAATCTTATACCCACGCGAGGGTGCGCGTACTTGGCTGCATTTCTGCACGCCGAAGGCTGGAAACTCAGCGCGTGCCAAATTTGCCTTCATGGAACCAACAGCACCATTATTGCGATGAATCGATGGACTGGCAAGAATTTTCATCGGGGCGTTTTCACATTTTCAGTGTTCTCGCCCTTGACTCGGCAAAACATGGGATTACCGCGATGTTGTTCCATTTATTCGTCACTTATTTGCATTATACGAATAAATGGAACATACTTGACGCACCATGCCCCCTGAAACCCATACCCAACGCATTCTTGACCTGCTGCGGCAGAAGGGGATGCTGCGCCCGAGCGATCTGGATGGCATCGGTGCTCCAAGGGTAGCGTTGACTCGCATGACAGCCAGTGGTCAACTGGAAAAAGCTGGCCGTGGCATCTACCGGTTGCCCGACAATCCCGGTTCCGAGCATGAGAGCCTAGCTACCGTCGCCACCAAGGTGCCGCAGGCGGTGTTTTGCCTGCTCAGCGCCTTGCAGTTCCATGAATTGACCACGCAACTGCCGCGCCAGGTCTGGATCGCCATGCCGCGCGGCAGTCATACGCCCAAGATCGACTACCCTCCGGTCAAGATGGTCCAGTTTGCCGGCGAAGCGTATTCCGAAGGCAGTGAGGTGTTTGATCGCGATCAGGTTGAACTGCGGGTTTACTGCGTGGCCAAGACCATCGCCGATTGTTTCAAGCATCGCAATAAAATCGGTCTTGACGTGGCGCTGGAAGCACTCAAGGACGCGCGGTCACAAAAAAAGGTTAACGCAGATGACCTCTGGCGCTTCGCCAAAATTTGCCGCGTTGCCAACGTGATGCGCCCCTACCTTGAGGCAATTGAATGAGCAAGAATCTCGCCGCGTCGGTACGCGCGCGCCTGCTGAATATCGCCAAGGCTGAGGGCACGGACTTCAATCAGGTTTTGGTGCGCTTTGCGCTGGAGCGTATGCTGTACCGCCTGAGTCAATCCGAGCATGCCAATCGATTTTTGCTCAAGGGCGCATTGCCGCCAGTCGGCAGGGCAGCGCGACTGTCCGCAGTCCGACAGTGACCGAACGGTCGAGCCTCAAAGAAATTGTAATTCCGACGGCAGCTTCACCCAAGTGGCGGACGGTCGCCGGAATAATTGGAAAAATCAAAATCGACTGACCGGTCCCTCATAGTCGACGGGCCGGGCCTGACCAAAGCGGACGAATTCGCCACATCTGTTTTTGCAAATAAACTCGATGGC
>JBIODP010000030.1:0-14889 GCA_044445195.1 Burkholderiales bacterium
ATCCTGCATTGCCCGAAAAGAAGCGCGCGCGTCGGCGACTGGTGGGAGCCGTGGCTTTGGTATTGGCAGCGATCATAGGCTTGCCGATGATACTCGACTCTGAGCCGAAGCTGCCGGCTGAGGATATCGCGATACAGATTCCCTCCAGGGACAAGCCGATGCCGGCGAATCCCATAGCGCCGCCCACATCCACAGCATCAAGTTCGCCTGCAGCATCGATTCCTGCTCCTGTACCCGCTCATGCAGAGCAACCGGTGCCCGAGGCGCCGATCGCAAGCGCGGGCGCAATAGCTGCGAATGCAAAAACGGCAAATTCAGCCGCTTCCGCTTCCGCTGGCGCTGTGACGCCAACTGTTACTGCCGCCGCTTCGTCTGCTCCGGGCACAGAGGCCGGAAAAACGAATGACGCACATGCGGAGGCTGCTCCTGATGGAAAATCCGATGTCGATCCCGGCAAACTGCATGCAGGCAAAAAGCCGGTCACATTTGTCGTGCAAGTCGCAGCCTTTGCATCGCAAGACAAGGTGAGCGAGTTGCAAGACAAGCTGAGCAATGCCGGCATCAAGTCCTATACTGAGAAAGTGCCTACCGTATCCGGCCCCCGCATACGGGTCAGGATCGGTCCTTTTACCAGCAAGGATCAAGCCGATAATGCCAGAGTCAAGCTCAGTAAATTGGGATTGAATGGCACATTGTCGCCATCCTGATGATCACCGCATGACGATTTTTGATTATTTGGTGTTGTTCATATTGATTTGTTCGATCGCGGTCAGTACCATGCGCGGCCTGGTCAAAGAGATATTGTCGCTGCTTGGCTGGATAGTCTCTCTGGTGGTCGCCAATGCGTATGGCGATCGTTTGGCAGGTCTTTTGCCTGAGGCTATTCCGGGGCATGTGACGCGTTTGATCGTTGCTTTTATCGCCTTGTTCATCGGCGTGCGGTTGCTGATGATGCTGTTGACGATGACCATCGATGCGGCCGTCAAAGCCGGCGGACTCAGCGTTGCAGATCGCGGTTTGGGTGGCTTGTTTGGATTGGCGCGCGGCCTTGTCATTGTCATGGCTGCCGTGCTGGTATGTGGAATGACGGCGATTCCAAAGCAGAATTTTTGGAAAAATGCGCTGTTGAGTCCGCTGGCAGAAACCGCTGCCCGCACGGTCATGCCTTTTTTGCCGGACAATATTGCACGATATGTCAAGTTCTGAATCGATCAAATTTTAAATTGTCATTGTTTTTGTTGAGGAGTCCACCATGTGTGGCATAGTCGGCGTCGTGTCTCATAGCCTGGTCAACCAGCTTATCTATGACGCATTGTTGCTCTTGCAGCATCGCGGTCAGGATGCGGCAGGGATTGCAACCAATTCCGGTAACAAGTTTTGCATGCACAAGGCCAATGGCCTGGTGCGCGATGTATTCCGTACGTAACATGCGCTCGCTGCTGGGCAATGCCGGGATCGGTCAGGTGCGGTATCCAACTGCCGGTTCATCGAGCCCCGAAGAGGCGCAACCGTTTTACGTGAATGCGCCGTTCGGCATCACGCTGGCGCACAACGGTAATTTGACCAATGTGGAACAACTCAAAGTCGAGATGTTCAAGAATGACCGGCGCCACATCAACACCGATTCAGACTCGGAAGTGTTGCTGAACGTGCTGGCGCATGAGATGCAGGAAGCGACCAGCGGCTATTCGCTTGACCCCTCATCCTTGTTCAAAACGGTGGCGGCGTTGCACAAGCGGGTGCGCGGCTCGTATGCGGTAGTTGCCCAGATCGCCGGTTACGGCCTGCTGGCCTTCCGCGACCCGTTCGGCATTCGCCCCTTGTGCATTGGCTTCAACGATACCGAAAAAGGCCCGGAATACGTCGTGGCGAGCGAGTCGGTGGCGCTGGAAGGGTTGGGTTTCCATTTTCTGCGCGACCTGATGCCGGGCGAGGCAATTTTCATCGACATGGATGGCAAGCTGTACAACCAGCAATGCGCAGAGAATCCATCAATGAATCCGTGCGCGTTTGAATTCGTCTATTTGGCTCGTCCGGATTCGATCATTGACGGCGCATCGGTATATGCGACCCGCCTGAAAATGGGCGAGTATCTGGCCGAAAAAATCAAGCGTGAATTTTCCTCGGGCGAGATTGACGTCGTGATGCCGATACCGGACTCATCGCGTCCGGCAGCGATGCAGTTGGCGCTCAAATTGAATCTCGATTATCGCGAAGGCTTCATCAAGAATCGTTATATCGGACGCACCTTCCTGATGCCCGGTCAGGCGATCCGGCGCAAATCGGTACGCCAGAAATTGAATGCGATCGGATCCGAATTCAAAGGGAAAAACGTGCTGCTGGTCGACGATTCGATCGTGCGCGGCACCACTAGCCGTGAAATCGTGCAAATGGCGCGCGATTCCGGCGCCAAGCGGGTTATTTTCGCCTCTGCCGCGCCACCGGTAAAATTCCCGAATGTGTACGGTATCGACATGCCGACGCGCAGCGAATTGATCGCCTACGGCCGCACCGACGAAGAAGTGTGTCGCGAGATTACCGCCGATGCCTTGATCTATCAGGACATCGGCGCGCTGAAGCGTTCCATTTCCGACGCTAATCCAGTCTTGAAGAATTTTGAGGCATCCTGTTTCGACGGCGTGTATGTGACAGGCGATATCTCGCGCGATTATCTGGACAAGATTGAAACCGCGCGCAATAATCCCGAACCCGAAAATGAAGATGCGGTTTGCTCGCAATTGAATTTGAATCTGGCGCAAGTCGATTAAGGAGCCGGGCAAGTGAGTGCGAAGAAAGTCGGTTTCACCACCGCCATACTGCATAGCGACCGGCAAAAGCCGATTGAGCACGGTTCATTGCATAAGCCGACGCATAACAGCGTTGCTTTCGGCTACCGCGACGCCCGCGAGCTGGCGGCAGTCTTTCAGGGGAAGCAGGCCGGTTACCGGTATGGCCGCCAAGGCAACCCGACCGTGTCGGCGCTGGAAGACAAGATCACCGGGATGGAGGACGGTTACGCCTCCATTTGCTTTGCGACCGGCATGGCGGCGATAGGGGCCCTGGCGCAGGGGTTGTTGCGCGAAGGAGACCACGTGGTGTCTTCTTCGTTTCTGTTCGGGAATACCAATAGTCTTTGGCAGACTGTGCAAGGGCAGGGCTGCGCGGTCTCATTTGTCGATGCGACTGCCGTGGCCCAGGTCGAGGCGGCAATCACGCCTGCAACCCGGATCGTATTTGTCGAAACGATCGCCAATCCGCGTACTCAAATTGCAGACTTGCAGCGCATCGGCGAGTTGTGCAGTTCGCGCGGTATCGTTTATGTTGTCGACAATACCATGACTTCGCCGTATTTATTTCAGCCGAAGTCGGTCGGCGCAAGCATCGTCATCAATGCGCTGACCAAATCGATCGGTGGGCATGGCAATGCATTGGGCGGGTGTTTAACCGATACCGGCCTATTCGACTGGAGCCGATTTCCGAATATCCATGACACCTATAAACGCTTTCCGACAGTGCAATGGGGTATAGCGCAAATCAGGGCGAAAGCCTTGCGCGATTTTGGCGCTTCGTTGGCGCCGGAGGCGGCGCATGCGCTGGCAATCGGCGCCGAGACTATCGCCTTGAGACAGGATCGCGCCTGCGCCACTGCGCTGGCACTGGCGCAGATGCTGCAATCCGACCGGCGCGTAGCGGCAGTGCATTATCCCGGCCTGCCATCGCATCCGCAACATGCGATGGCAAGCGAACTATTCCATGCATACGGCAGCTTATTCAGCTTTGAGCTGAAAGACGGCATCGATTGTTTCGATTATTTAAATCGTTTGAAACTGGCGATTCCCGCCAGCAATCTGGGCGATACCCGCACGCTGGTCATTCCGGTGGCGCACACCATTTTTTACGAAATGGGACAGGAGCGGCGCGCCAGCATGGGCATTGCCGAATCCCTGATCCGGGTCTCGGTCGGAATAGAGGATACCAACGACTTGCTGGAGGATTTCAGGCAGGCTCTCGATTGACCAATCGGGCGCGGTCGACATCAAGCTTCGGCCCGCACCCGATTCAGCACTTTGTTGTGCGGTTGCGCTTCAAACGCTGCAAATCTGTTTAGCAAAGCGGATGCCTCGCTCTCCACCGACAGCAAAGACGCGTGTTGCGTTTTCAGGAAACCCTGCATCACCATGTGCTGCATAAATCCCAGCAGCGCATCGTAGTAGCCGCCGACATTCAATATGCCGATCGGCTTATCATGAAAACCCAGTTGCGACCAGGTGAGCACTTCAAATAACTCTTCCAGCGTACCGATGCCGCCAGGCATCGCGATGAAGCCGTCCGACAATTCCGCCATCATCGCCTTGCGTTCATGCATGTTGTCGACCACATGCAAATGGCTCAAGCTCCGATGTCCCACTTCCATGTTCAGCAGGGCGGTTGGAATGACGCCTGTGGCTTGCCCTCCCAGACGCATCACTTCATTGGCAATAACCCCCATCAAGCCGACATTGCCGCCGCCGTATACCAGCGCGATATTGCGCTCGACTAATGCCTGGGCCAATCCGCGCGCTGCCTCGGCGTAATGGGGTGTCAAACCCGACGAAGAGCCGCAATATACACAAAGCGATTTCATCGCGCTTCTCCCGTTTGTCGATTGCCATCGGCATGTCGAGGCGTTTCCTCTTCTGTTCCCAAGGCGATTTTTTTCAGATACTCTTCAGTCAGCTTTTCAAACAATAATTGCGTCGATCCGCGCAAATACGGGCCGATTAGCGAGAGCACATGATAACAGCCTCGGGCCAGTGTATTGGCAATCGCCTGCTCTTCCGTATACTTGCGTGGATTAAGCACATATTCGTAAGATAGCCAATAGGTCGCCACCACGACCATGTTGGTTGCCAGCGCATCGATGTCGAGATCGCTGGCTTCCAGTGCCTGAGCGCTACGCAATCCTTTGCAAAGTTGTTTTGCAACCTTGAGCTTGTGGGCGATTATTTGCTTGAAATGCAATTCCAGCTTGCGATTGCGCGATAGCAAGTCGTTCAGATCGCGATAAAAAAAGCGGTAGCGCCACACCATTTCGAAAATCAGGTGCAAATACAGCCATACGTCTTCAATACTTGGCTGGCGGCCGGCGGGTATGGTCAGCATACGCCCGATTTCGCTCTCAAACTGAACGAAAATAGAATTGACGATGTCATCCTTGTTACGAAAATGGTAGTACAGATTACCGGGAGAAATATTCATCTCTTCCGAGATTACCGTGGTCGTGACGTTCGGTTCGCCGAATTCATTGAATAGCCGCAGGGACAATTCCAGGATTCGTTCACGGGTGCGGCGGGGAGTTTTCTGTGACATGACCGGAAATTTCTCTGCTTGTTAACACGGTTTGAAGAGTGGGTCGATACGCTTTGAGGTCAGCCTGAACATAAACAAATGGTCAGCACAAAGTATAGCGTAGCTGTAAAAAATAACTTATTAAAAGAACAATCTCGGTTGCCTGGCAGGCGGCGTTCTGCATAAATACTTGCCTTGGATTCAATTCAGCGCGGTATGTGGCGTGACGTTTGCCGGCATGAGCGATTCCAGATTTGCTGCAGTCAATTTTGGAGCCGGTATGCCGGTCATATTTTCTGCCAGGCCGCTGGCAAGCTTTGCCGTTATGCCATAAATCGACAGTTGCGGGTTCGCGCCGATTGATGTCGGGAATAGCGAACCGTCGTGTACCGATAAATTTGTTAATCCGTGAAAGCGCCCGCTCGACGACACCAGGCCCAGTTTCGTGTCGTCGGACATCGGGCAGCCGCCCATGACGTGGGCCGATACCACCCGCATCAGCGACGGTTTGTAGGGCAAGTTCAGGATCGCCTGTCTGGCGCTGGCCCAGGTTGTATATCCCGATGCCATCTCGTGTATAGGGTAGACCTTCCTGGCGCCTGCGGCAAACTGAATTTCCGCCATGCTCAGCAATGCGCGCTTGACGCCGTCCCACATGAAATCGCTCATCATGTAGTCCAGTACCGGATAACCGTCATCCCGAAGCTGGACTATGCCGCCGGTCGAGTTTTCGTTAAAGCCGTCGCGCAACAATGCCAGTATCGCGTGCGAATGGCTGAATTGTTTCATCATTGCGGCATGTTGTTCCCCGAATCCAGCCATGGTCGTCGAGAACAATAATGGGTGCAATGGCGGCGTTTCAAGTTTATATCCGCACGCTCCATCGATTGCCTGGGTCTCCATGAAATGGTCGGAATAAATGGTTTGCGGGGCACCGGCAAAGCCGTTGACAGGCTGCTCGAACAGTCCGGCGGAAATCACGGTCGGGTGCAGGAAGGTGCGTTTGCCGAGCAGATTGTATGGGTCGGGCGCCCTGGAACGCATCAGCAGGGCGGGGGAATTGATCGCGCCGCCCGACACCACATAATGCCTGGCCTTGATCCTGACGGTTTTGCCGGAAAGGGATAGTCCACTTGCGTCCAGTGCGCAGCACCGCAGGCCAAGAACGGACTCTTTATCGATGTCCAGCGTATCGGCCCGGGCATGGGTAATCAGGGTTGCGCCATGAGACAGTGCAGCGGGAATAGTCGTTACCAGCATCGATTGCTTGGCGTTGGTAGGGCATCCCATGCCGCAATAACCGAGATTCCAGCAGCCCTTGGCATTTCGCCGTATGGCGCCGGTCGAGATACCCAAGGCGGCCGCGCCGCGTTTTAGCAAGTCGTTGTTTTCGTTTGGCGGCGGTTGCGTTGCGCTGACGGCGAGCCGTTGTTCCATCATCTCAAACCATGGCGCCATCGCGTCAACGCTGTAATCCTTCAGGCCGAAATGTTTTTGCCAATAATCGAGGGTGCCGTTCGGGGTACGGAAACTGGAGGTCCAATTCACGGTGGTCGATCCGCCTACCGTCCGTCCTTGCAGGATGCTTATCGCTTTGTTTTTGGTCTTGCGCGCAGCCGATTCCTGATACAGCGCGGGATAAGCCTGGGCTTCGCGCATTTTGAAATCCTTGGACGATTTCAACGCACCTTCTTCGATCATGACGACCTTCAAACCGGCCTTGGTCAATATCTCTGCCGTGACGCCGCCGCCAGCTCCTGTGCCGATGATGGCAACATCGGCTTCGATGACGAGATTATCAGTGAGCATGGCCGCATCGATTACTTTCCAGCCGGAGTCTATGCCTACCGATATCGGATCGACGATGGGATTTTGGTTGATATTAGTTCCAGTCATGCGTTGTCCTCAGTAATTTGAGGGAGTCGAATGGTTACGATAATTCCTTGATGGGGCCGGGATAGCCGATAGAGGCCCAGGTCGATTCATCTCCATACCACCCGCCAAAGATCAAATCGTGCAGCGCATGGTAGATGCTTTGCAGCATCATGATGCGATGCAGCCGCCAGCTTTGCAGGAAAGCGGCGATGTCTTCGTCTTTTGCCTTCGACCAATCATCCGGAATGCCGACCAAAAAACGCCGAACCGGCGCCAGCGTCAGCAGGCCAAACATATCTTGAATTTCTTTCTGGGTGGATAACGGCAATTCGGCGATTGTTTTCAGCACATTTGAAATTGCCTGTTCAGTGGCATTAGACGAGGCTGGAATGGCGCTCTGCAGCATGACGCCGACGATGGCGCCCAGCGCAGACCGGGCTTCGCCGTCAAGCGCAAACGGTTTATAGGGAGATGTTTTGTTCAGGGTGCGATACAGTCCGCCTGCCGCAGCAAGTACGATAGCGCCGGCTAAACCGGCTTTCAGGAAGGATCTGCGTGATGATTGGTATGTTGTACCCACTACCATGTCTCTTTAATTATGATTTATTTTTTTAGTGTACCCCATGTGCGCTGCCGTTAGCGGCAACAAAATAGAGGGCAGACACTAACCACAGAATGCGCATTCTGTGAGCGCATGTTCAGCTAACGAGTGGGGCAACCTGTACCGGAATTTATGATGCGGGACGGGCAGTGCAAACCGTCAGGCGCGTGCCGGCCAGACGGTCGTGCAGGAATTGGCGGTCTTTGTCGAATACGGCAGTCATTGCCCACAGTACAAAATTCAGTGTGGGAAACAATACCAGCATCCAGGCATGGGCCTGTGTCAGCCAGGCCAGCGCCAGGCCGGGTAAAAACCATAGCCAGGAAAAAAGATAACGGATTAGCGCGCGCCACGGCGTGATGGCCAGGCCGTCCTTGGTCACTACGCGGATGCGCCAGGTTTTCATCGCCAGGGTTTGACCGCCATGGCTCCAGAACCAGATAAAGTAAAGCCCTGTCACCAAAAATAGCCAGGCTTGCAATCCTTCACGCAAATACAAGGCGTGACGTTGTTGCAATAATGTGGAAAATAGCCAGCCGGCGACGAATAGCACGCCAAACAGCAATATGGCTTCATACAACATGCTGGCGAGACGGCGCCTGAGGGGAGGGGGGACGATAGCAGAATTCAAAAGAGCATTCAAAAGCGGGACGGGCAAAATTATTGGTTTTCGGCAGGCATCGTTGAGGGCAGGGCGGGCGTTGTCGTTTGCGCCGGCGGCGCCGTCAGGACAGATGTTGGTGGCACTGGCACCGGCGGCTGGGCGGTCGGCGTGGCAGCTGGAATCACTGGAATAGCTGATTGCGGCGCTAACTTATGTGCCAACGCCGGTTTTTTTGCCGATTTCAGCGGTTCCACGGTCTTGGTCTTATTGTGCGGGTTAGGCAGGTTGACGATGCGTTTTTTCGATGCGGCGGCGGCTGCCAGTTTACGCTTCTGTTCTTCCGGCAACTGTTGATATTGTTGCCATTGTGCAGTCTTTTGCTCGAGATTCAGCTTTTTTGCCCGGGCATAGCTTTCGCGTGCGATGCGATGCTGCTCTGGCGTCAATCTGGCCCAGGCGCGGATATTTTCTTGCAGGCGTTTTTGTTGCTCCGGGCTCATCGCCGGGTATTTATTGCTCACGGCCAGCCATTTGGTTTTGTGATTGGTGTCGAGCTTGTTCCATTCCTGCGCAAGCGGGGCTAGCGCTTGCTGTTGCGCTGGAGTCAATTCGTTCCAGAGCGGCCTTACATCCGGCTTGGCGGCAAGTTTAGCGGCGTTCGTCGTTGTGCCGGCGCTGTTGGCAGCGATTCCGGGCGTCGGCGGGGGGGGCACAACCGGTTGAGACGTTGGCTGAGGCGTTGGTTGGGACATCGCGTCGGCAGGCAGGGCGAGCAACGACAGCGCACCTGAAATGCACACCGCCCGCAACGTGCGGGCGGTAGTGGAAGCGCTTGTCATAAACGCCATGTTGCTTATTCTTCTCGTGTCGCAAGGTAGGCGTTGAAACCGTGGTCTGCGTAGGCGGTCAGCGGTAAATCATCCGTTAGCATGGCCGCGTCTATGTCAGCCGTTTCACTGATGCGTTGTTGTTTCTCATGTTGCACAATGCCAACCAGGCCAACGACCAGCACGATTGCCGGAATTGCCAAACCGATGCGCCCCAGCCACGACAGCGGCTCATTGCCGAAATTGCCGCCATGCCCAGCCAGTGACCTTTGGGTGACTGCCACGCGCACTGGCGCATCGCTTTTCTTGCGGGATAGCGCTATTTTACGTGCAGAAGCCAACCGTTCGGTCGTTGAAGCCGGAAGTATGTCAAGTTGTTCATTCAGTGCATGCCGCACTTTATAGGCGAAATTAATTTCTTGAACATTGTTCATAACGTAATTCCTTTAATTTTTAATGCTTGCGCAAGGGTATGCGTCGCTCTGGAGCAATGTGTTTTTACGCTGCCGTCGGAACACCCCATCGCTGCAGCCGTTTCGGCCACATCCATATCTTCCCAATAACGCATGAGGAAGGCTTCCCGTTGACGCGCAGGAAGCTTTTGTATCTCTTCATCGATTTGCGCCAAAATTTGATCGCGTTCGACTTTGTCGGCGCTTGATTCAGCTGCCAGCGAGCCTTCTTCGGCTACAAATGTCTCCAGACTGTCGAAATCTTCATGGTCTTCCGAATTATCGCCCATGCCGGAAAAAAGACTGACCCAGGTATTGCGTATTTTTTCGCGCCGAAAATAATCGTGTATCGTATTCTGCAGTATGCGCTGAAATAGCAATGGAAGCTCTGCAGCCGGTTTATCGCCGTACTTTTCTGCCAGTTTGATCATGGCATCCTGGACGATATCAAGTGCCGCTTCATCTTTGCGGACGGCGTATACTGCCTGCTTGAATGAGCGGCGTTCGATAGTTACGAGGAAGTCGGAGAGTTCTTTGTCGGTTGCCATGCAGTGCGGCGCGTCATGTCGGCGCACCTAGCTTAATTTCAGGATCGGGTTTTAGTCGACAAATGGGTTAATAATGCCCCAATTTGTAACAAAACTGTGGGCATGCTAGCAAAAAAAAGCCCGCTTGTGGGTATTTTCTGCATAAAATCCTTGATTTTTAAGGGAATTAACTGAAATTGACTTGACCAAAATGGTGCTACGCATTACCGTATCAGTCCCTTCATCATCTTGAAGGGTTACCCATGTTCTGTTTGCGCGCGACCCACAACGCCGCATGGCAAGCGGATCGCTTTTATTTTAGTAAAGCTGTTTGCTCTAACCCGCGCCACAAGTGCGAGAAATTCGGTGTAATGCTTCCGAAACTCCGGCTGAACGAGGTGCGCTCAGCGTCATTTTGAACCACATCTACGGATGTGCAAACGATTGGCGTCACCGCACAATGAAGGGAAGCCCCAGTATTCAGTTGCTATAGCCGATTTCGCCAGGACAGAGCATCCGATCAATTTCCCATGGACCTTGAAAGGAACCTAGTGATGAGCGTAGAACTTACCGGCGCGGAAATTCTCGTGCGCTGCCTTGCCGAAGAGGGTGTCGAACATGTGTTCGGTTATCCTGGCGGCGCAGTGCTCTATATTTACGATGCCATTTTCAAACAAGACAAATTTCAGCATATTCTGGTGCGCCACGAGCAGGCGGCCGTCCACGCTGCAGATGCCTATTCCCGCAGTTCGAACAAAGTCGGCGTTGCCCTGGTGACTTCAGGCCCCGGAGTGACCAACGCGGTTACCGGACTGGCTACCGCCTACATGGATTCGATTCCGATGGTGGTCATTTCCGGACAGGTGCCGTGCCCGGTGATCGGGCAGGATGCCTTCCAGGAATGCGATACGGTTGGCATTACCAGGCCATGTGTCAAGCACAACTTCCTCGTCAAGGACGTCAAGGATTTGGCGCTGACGATCAAGAAGGCGTTTTATATTGCCCAAACCGGTCGTCCGGGGCCGGTGCTGGTTGATATCCCCAAGGACATCAGCATGCACAAGCATGCGTACGCGTATCCCAAAGAGATTGAAATGCGCTCGTACAAGCCGGTCGACAAAGGGCATGCCGGGCAGATACGCAAGGCGGTGCAATTATTGCTGAGCGCCGAACGGCCGATGATTTACACCGGCGGCGGCGTAATTCTCGCCAATGCGTCGCCTGAATTGAACAAGCTGGTCGACAGGCTGGGTTTCCCTTGCACCAACACCCTGATGGGATTGGGGGCCTGCAAGGCGTCAAGCGAATATTTTGTCGGAATGCCGGGCATGCACGGCACTTACGAAGCCAATATGGCCATGCAGCATTCCGATGTGCTGATTGCCATCGGCGCGCGTTTTGACGACCGGGTGATTGGCAATCCTAAGCACTTTTCAATGCATCCGCGCAAAATTATCCATATCGATATCGATCCTTCGTCGATTTCCAAGCGTGTCAGAGTGGATATTCCGATTGTCGGCAACGTCAAAGACGTGCTGCAGGAATTGCTGGCCCAGCTGGATGCCGCCGATGCCCGCCCGAATACGTCGGCGCTGGACGATTGGTGGAAACAAATCCATCAATGGCGCAACCGCGATTGCCTGAAGTACGCAACCTCCGACGATCTCATCAAGCCGCAGGCGGTCATCGAAAAAGTTTGGGAACTGACCGGGGGCGATGCTTTCATTACCTCGGATGTCGGCCAGCATCAGATGTGGGCGGCCCAATACTACCGTTTCGACAAGCCTCGCCGCTGGATAAATTCGGGGGGGCTTGGCACCATGGGGGTCGGCTTGCCTTATGCGATGGGCGTGCAAATGGCCAATCCCGGCGCGACGGTAGCGTGCATTACCGGCGAAGGGTCGATTCAGATGAATATTCAGGAACTTGCGACTTGCAAGCAATATCATTTGACGCCCAAAATCATTCTGTTGAACAATCGCTTCCTGGGCATGGTACGCCAGTGGCAGCAGATCGATTACGGCTCGCGCTATTCGGAATCGTATATGGATTCGCTGCCCGATTTCACCAAGCTGGCGGAGTCGTTCGGCCATGTGGGGATGAAAATCGAGAACCCGGCGGATGTGGATGGCGCGTTGCGCGATGCCTTTGCCATGAAGGACAAACTGGTATTCATGAACTTCATTACGGATCAGTCCGAGAACGTCTGGCCGATGGTCAAGGCCGGTAAAGGCTTGACTGAAATGCTTTTGGGTTCGGAGGATCTGTAACATGAGACATATCGTTTCTATTCTGCTGGAAAATGAGGCGGGTGCGTTGTCGCGCGTGGTTGGGTTGTTTTCGGCCCGAGGCTACAATATTGAAACCTTGACGGTTGCCCCGACCGAAGATGCAACGCTCTCGCGCATGACCATTGTGACATCCGGTTCGGATGAGGTGATTGAGCAAATCACCAAGCATTTAAATCGTTTGATCGAGGTCGTGAAAGTGGTTGACCTGACCGAAGGCGCGCATATCGAACGTGAGTTGATGCTCATCAAGGTGCGTGCGGTCGGCAAGGAACGCGAGGAAATGAAGCGCACCGCAGACATTTTTCGCGGACGGATCGTTGACGTCACCGAGAAGACGTACACTATCGAATTAACCGGCAACAAGGTCAAACTCGATGCCTTCATCGACTCGATCGACCGCGCATCCATTCTTGAAACCGTCCGTACCGGCGGGTCGGGCATCGGTCGCGGCGAACGCATACTCAAAGTTTAATTCACCTTAACTTACCCATTCATCACCCATATATTTAGGATAATCATGAAAGTTTTCTACGATAAAGACTGCGACCTGTCGCTCATTAAAGGCAAGAATGTTGCCATCATCGGTTACGGTTCGCAAGGCCATGCGCATGCGCAAAATCTGAACGATTCGGGATGCAAAGTCACGGTCGGCCTGCGCAAGAACGGCGCATCTTGGAACAAGGTAAAAAGTGCAGGGCTGAATGTTGCCGAAGTCAATGATGCTGTCAAAGCGGCAGACGTCATCATGATTTTACTGCCGGATGAAAATATTGCCCAGGTGTACAACGAGAGTGTAGCCCCGCACGCGAAGCAGGGAGCGGTGCTGGCTTTTGCGCATGGCTTCAATGTGCATTACGGTCAAGTGGCGCCGCGCGCCGATCTCGACGTCATCATGATTGCGCCGAAAGCGCCAGGCCATACCGTGCGTTCTACCTATACCCAAGGAGGCGGCGTGCCGCATCTGATTGCGGTGTATCAGGACAAGTCCGGCCTGGCACGCGAGATCGCGCTGTCGTATGCCATGGCCAACGGCGGCGGTCGTGCCGGTATCATCGAAACCAATTTCCGCGAAGAAACTGAAACCGACCTGTTTGGCGAACAGGCTGTATTGTGCGGCGGCACGGTCGAATTGGTCAAGGCGGGTTTCGAGACGCTGGTCGAAGCCGGCTATGCGCCTGAGATGGCTTACTTTGAATGCTTGCACGAACTGAAACTGATCGTCGACCTGATTTATGAAGGCGGCATTGCCAACATGAATTATTCGATTTCGAATAATGCCGAATATGGCGAATACGTCACCGGCCCGCGGATCGTCACCGAGGACACCAAAAACGCGATGCGCCAATGCCTGAAAGATATTCAGACCGGCGAATATGCGAAGAGCTTTATTTTGGAAAATAAAGCCGGCGCCCCGACCTTGATTTCACGTCGCCGCCTGACCGCCGAGCATCAAATTGAAGAAGTGGGCGGCAAGTTGCGGGCGATGATGCCCTGGATTGCCAAGAACAAATTGGTCGATCAATCGAAGAACTAAGGGAAGAAATCATGCGGGTTGCCCTTGCAAGGGCAACCCGAGCCTGGTTCAAAAGCTGCGCGCCGACGCAGCTTTTTTTTCAACCTGGCTAGCCATTATCAAGCGTAGGGGTATGCTTAAGTTTCTCTTCCAGCTCCGCGACACGTCGGCGCAGGGCGGTGTCAGCCTGATGGCGAGTCGTGCAATCCCTGCCGATCGCTAATGCGCCCGTTATCCAGCCAGTTGGATCCTTGATAAGGCAGAAGCTGAGATCGACATACAGTTTGCTGCCATTTTTGTGCGTCGATCTGGTCGTCAGCACCTGCCCGCTGTATTTTGTAATCGCGCTATCGATGGATCTGCGAAAACCATTCCAGTGCGCTTTGCGGAGATGCTCCGGAATAATGACGTCAAGGCTTTGTCCCATTACCTCTGCCGCGGAATACCCAAAAATCATTTCGGCGCCGTTGTTCCAGAGACGAATCGCCCCTTCTCTATCGGCGAAGATGATGGCCTCGGAAGTCTGATCGACAATTACCTGAGATAAATTCCAGTTGGAATTTTCAGTATCTGTTGTGAGTGGCATGGCGCATATCCCCTTGTAAGATTTAACGCGATATTTTCAGATGACGAATCGTGCATTCTTTTACGGAAGCAGTTCTGTTCCGTTCATGTTCATAGCCAGCATCGACACGATGGCGACGGAGCCGCCAATCCTCTACCGATAAATATTTTCGCTGGTTTGCTTTAAAAAAAGATGCATATTACTTGCATCTAATTAAAGATGCATGTATTATACATCTTTAATCGATCCTTGAATCGTTGCCTTTCCTGGCTCGTGCCGCTGCGATTTTCCGACTCCGGCGAAGGG
>JBIODP010000031.1:0-14825 GCA_044445195.1 Burkholderiales bacterium
CGCCTGGATGGCTGCCAAAAATGCTGTCATACGATGACTCGGCACTAAATTCAGCGGCACCCCAACTCATCGATACGGCCACCACGCCAGGGATGTTGGCCGCCGTTGTAACCGCGTTCATCATGTCCGTCATGGAAGAACTTTTCGCGATTACCAAAACGATGTTCGCATTCGGCGCCATCGAGTGGGCCCATTCGACATCCAGCGCAATTTCGATTGCCCAGTCGTTCCTGCTTGACACCTTGGCGCCATTGCTCAGGTCTGTCTTGGTAAAGAAACATGGGCTGGTCGCGCAGGTGGGCAAGCCATAGTACGAACTGAAGGTATTGAGGTCATTGACAATGTTGCCGGACCCCGGCGCGTCAACAATGGCAATCGTTTGACCGGCGCCCGTGTTGGTCGCCGCCGATGGAAAGGAATAGTGGGTTTGCATGTCGGACGGACTCATCGTCGAACCGATGCCCGTTCCGATCCATGGATGCTGTGCCAACAGGCCGGCAGGATCGGACATTTGGACCGCATGGTATGCGGCTGTTGCCTGAGGCGTCACTTGACTTTGGTTGGGAAGCTCAGGGCCGTCTCCGCCGCACGCCGATAAACCGGCCACAGTGGCTGCAATCGCAAGAATTTGGCCCAAGCGGATGGGCGTCACCTGCGAATCCTTAATCAAGGAAGTGCTTGAGGAAATCGAATTAATGAACATATCAACCTTTCATCAGAAGACAACAAATTTCCTGCATGAATTAAATGTAACTGCGTTTGCAGAACACAAAGGGATAGTGACCAGGTTGATTTCCAACCCCCTTTTTTAATATCGGCATATTATATGACAACTTTAGTCAGAGACTCCAGGAAATCGCTTATGCATTGGGCTACACCGATATAGCCAACTTTCGCCGGGCGGCGGCTTCGCCTTTGCCCGTCAACATGTGGACGCTCGCTTCGATTGACGGCGTCCCGCACAGATTGCAATTCGGCATACCTGCTTAGGATGAACCATATTCGAGGTGTTTGCCGCTGCTAAGCATCAGCCCAAAATCCACAGCCGGGATTGGCCGGCTGAAAAAATAGCCTTGCATCTCGTCGCAGCGACTGTTGCGAAGGAACTTGAGTTGCTCCTCGGTTTCCACACCTTCCGCAACGACTTTCATGCGTAAACTGTGGGCTATGCCGATGATTGCCGACGCGATCGCCGCGTCTTCTGGATTGCTGGTAATGTCGGTCACAAATGCGCGATCGATTTTGACGATGTCGAATGGAAAGCGCTTAAGGTAAGCGAGCGATGAATAGCCAGTGCCGAAATCGTCCAACGATAGCTTCACGCCCATTTCTTTTAGCGCCTGGAGAATGTTCGCCGCTGCCGCCGGATCGCTCATGACCACGGATTCAGTCAGTTCAAATTCGATATGTCGTGTTTCCAATCCGCTTACCCTGATCGCATCGCCGATCGTTTGCAGCACCTGCCCTCGCTTGAATTGGACTGCGGACAGGTTCACCGCGACAGGCACAATGGGAACACGCTGTTCCAGCCAGGCAGCCTGTTGCGCGCAGACCGACTTGATTGCCCAGGCGCCAATCGGCACGATCAACCCGGTTTCCTCGGCCAGCGGGATAAATTCCACAGGCGAAATTTGTCCGCGCTGCGGATGTTGCCAGCGAATCAGCGCTTCCGCGCTGACTATGCGGCCGCTAACCAGATCAACGCGAGGTTGGTAGTGCATGACGAACTGCTGCAATTCCAGCGCGACTCGCAATTCGCGCTCCAGGTTCAACCTGGACAAGATTGCCGCGTTCATTTGCGGTGAATAATACAGGTAGCGTTCATCGGATGCCTTCGCCTTGTTCAGCGCGATCATCGCATTTCTAACCAAAGTTTCCGCATCGGTTCCGTCTTCCGGATATACCGCAAGACCTGCGCGAGCCGAAATCTTGACCGCTTGCCGATCGACCGTGAATGGTTGCTCGAAGGACTGGAAGATTTGTTGGTCCAGGATCGGCCACAGGTCGGTTCCATCATGCAACCCGCTAACGGCGATGGCAAACGTGTCACCGCTGAGTCGCGCCAGGCTATAAGGTTCCAGAAGTTCGGCAGCAAGACGCTTGGCCACTTCTTTCAGCACGATATCGCCGGCATGCCGGCCCATTGCGTCGTTGATCTGGGCGAAATATTGCAGATCGATTACGATCACAGCCGAGACGGCTTCGTCGTGATTGGACCCATGCAAGAATTGCGTGAGCCGATCCTGGAACAGCGTGTTGTTTGGGAGATCGGTAAGCAGATCGTAATAGGCAAGGTGATGGAGCTTTTCTTCCCGGTCGATGAACTTCAGGCCGAATGACAAATCGCCGGCAAGCTCATCCAGCAACTTGATCTGGTCTTCATCGAAAAAGTCCGCTTCCGATGCAAATAACGCTATGGCAGCAACCGCGTTGCTGCCGGTCGCTATGGGCCAGACTGCCATCGAACGATGGTCGTGCGCCAGCAATGCTTTGCTAAATGGCGCTAATATCGGGTCGGTCAGGACATTGTTGCAAATGAAGGGGCGCATCTCGCGCATAGCGATACAAGTTGGCTGGAAATGTGGCGGAGCGTCAATGTTGGCGCCCAGCCGTATGTTTTCAATTTCGCCGCTTTTGGCGCCAAACCAGGCAACCAGTTCATCTACCTTGGTAGTTGGGTCAAGGACGCTGACCCAGGCCATGTTGAACGCACCCTGATTTACCGCAACGCGACAGGCTTCCTGAAACAGTTCATTGCGGTCTTGAATGCGTATAATCGCCGAATTTATTCCGCTCAGGACCGCGTACAGTCTGCTAAGGCGCGTGATTTTTCGCGCCTGCTCTTCTTGTTCGGTAATGTCTTCGGCAATTCCGGCAACGCGAGCGATTTCTCCTTCCTCGTCGCGAATCGGGAAGCCGCGCGATCTGATTGTGCGAATTTTTCCGTCGGGGCGCACGATTCTGCACTTGAAGTCGGACCGCCCGACCGCATCCCGTTTCTCGGAATCCAGCATCGCTTGCATCTTGTCGTCGGGATGAATATGGTCCTTCCAGGATTGTGGCGCATCGTAAAGGCTCTGGCAACTGCGGCCCCATATTTCCTCAAAGGTCGGGCTGACATAAAACAATTGCGTAAAATCGCGATCGGCAAGATAGAAAGTTTCGTGTATGTTTTCAGCGAGCTGCCGGAACCGCCTTTCGCTTTCGCGCAATTCTTCAGTTACCCGCCGACGTTCAATCACTTCCAGTTCAAGTTCGCCGACATGTCTTTGAATCTCATCGAACAAGACCAGATTTTCATAAGTCGGCGCCAATTGCGCGGCGAGGATGGTGGCGAATTGCTCGTCTTCTTCGTTAAACGAGTCGGCGCCGAGCTTATCGGCGATATAAATCCAGCCGTAAGGATGCGATCTCAAGACGACAGGGATCAACAGTGCGGTTTTTCGAAACGGGTGGTGGGACGGAATCTTATCGAAGGCCGGATATTTCTGAATGTCTTTCGTCCTCAGCAAATTACCATCGAACAGTGCTTCGCGCAGTGAACCGGCGCCTGGATCGAGTGCGTCGAAAATAAAATTAACATCTGCGTCGCTCATGCCGCGTTGAGAAAATCGCCGAGGTTGACCGTTGCCGCGCATTCCGATTGCGGCATATTTAGCGCTCATGATATCTTGCGCGGCATTGCGGAAAACATTGAGCAATTGCTGCACATCCCATTCGGATGACAGCGTCATACCCAGTTCAAGCAGGGCGGCGGTACGCAAGCTCAACGCATGAATGTCTCCGGGGGCATACAGGCGTTTGCCCGGGATCGACATGCTCGACTTGTCCGCCTCGCCGGGTTCGATTTGCACCTGCGCAGCAGTTTCCAGGCGGTGCTGAAGTTCCGCCAGAACCGGTAAAACCTGCGGCCCTCTGGCACTGTCGAAGTTGCTTGCTTCAAGCGGCTGGATCTCGCCGGAGGTTCCCAGCGCAGTCATTACCGTATCGAGGATTGTTTGCGGCTCGGATGGCTTGGCCAGTACTGCTGCGACGCCGCAGCGTTGCGCAAGCAATCGCGCTTCGCTGGCACGGTAGGTCGCGGTGTAGAAAATGATCGGTATTGTTGCTAATTCCGGGTCGGCATGCACGCGGTTGGCAAGCTCGATGCCGTCCATTGGCGTCATCAAGATATCGGAGATGATGAGTGCCACAGTTTCCTGGCGGGCGATGGCAAGCGCTTCCATGCCATCGGCTGCCTCCAGAACGCGATAGCCCGCATAACCGAGCAGCATGACCAGAAACTCCCGGTTGATCGCCCGATCGTCCACCACCAGAATTGTTGTCGACACGATGCTACCCCGATTGTCTGGTCAGGATCGATGCAATTTCGGCGAGCAGGGCCGCAGGTTCAATCGGGCGCAGCAGAAAACTGGTTGCGCCGAATTGTAGCGCCGCATCGCGTTCTTTTTCGTCGCGGACCGTGGAACTGATGAAAACGAAGGGAGTCGTCGCAAACTCAGGGTTCGATTTAATCAGCCGAAGCAGCGCCAGGCCGTCTTCATTCGGCATGTGAAGGTCGGACAGGATCAAGTCCGGGGTATGTTGGCATGCCAGCGCATATCCTTCTGCCACACTATGAGCCAGCCAAACCCGATAGCCAAAAGGCTTCAGGATGTCGCTCAGCAGCTCAAGATTAACCGCCATGTCGTCCACCACCAATATCTTGCCGCGTGTGGCCCTGATCGCATCGGCAGGCGGTGTTTCATGCGTCGGTTGCGGCCGAGGCAAAGCGCCATGACGGTCGATCTTCAAGTATCGCTCCACTTCCGATATGAAAGTCTCAGGTTCGATCGGCTTGTACAGGTAACCGTCAAATCCGGCTTTCAATCCTTTTTCCCGATCGCCGACCATCGCCAGCGCCGTGACTGCCAGCAATGGAATATTCGATAGGTGGGGATCGCTTTTTAGAATCCGTGCCACCTCGTAACCATCCAGTTTCGGCATATGCACATCGCAAATGATTAATTCGGGGACCACCGCGCGCGTCAATTCCAGTCCCTCGTCGCCATCGTTGGCCGCCATCACGTTATGGCCGAACGCGCTCAGCAAATAGCACATTAATTCCAGGTTGGCCGGGGTATCTTCAATGACGACAATGTTGGCCATGGCTTCATTTCCCGGCAATCAATTCAAGGGTAAATATGCTGCCTTTGCCGAATTCGCTTTCAAATGAAATATGGCCATGCAGCAATTCGGCCAATTTTTGGCTCACATGCAACCCCAAGCCGGTGCCTTCAAACTTGCGCGTGGACGAAGAGTCTATTTGCGTGAACGCCTGAAATAACTTGACCCGGTCTTCCGGCTTGATTCCACACCCGGTATCGGCTATTTGAATCCGTGTAACGACAACATTGTCTTCAACTTGTTGCAGCAGCGTAATGGTCACTTCTCCGCGTTCGGTAAACTTGATGGCATTGTTGGTCAAGTTAATCAGTATCTGGCTCAATGCCCGACGGTCGGTGAGAATAACGGTTTCCACCGGCGGAAGCTTGATGCGCAGTTGCAAGCCCTTTTTTTCCGCTAATGAGCGCAGGGTATTTGTCACCTCTTCGATCATGCCGATGCACGACTGCGGTTCAAATAATATCTCCACTTTTCCAGACTCGATTTTCGCCAGGTCAAGAAGATCGTTGATCAATGAAAGGAGATGGCGCGCGCTGGTCTGGATGGTGGTGAGTTGCTTTTCCTGGGCGACGTTAAGCGGACCGGGCAATTTCATTAACAAGGTGCCGGTAAAACCGATAATCGCATTCAACGGCGTGCGCAGTTCGTGCGACATATTCGCCAGAAACCGATTTTTTGCCTCTGCAGCGTTTTGCAACTCAATATTCTTGTCGGACAAGGCGCGCTCGATATGCTTGCGATCGGTAATGTCTCGTATCGCGCTCGACACCAGCGTGCCTTCTTCCGTTTCTAGCGGGCTGAGGCTGATTTCCACCGGAAATTCGGTGCCATCCCGGCGCAAGCCGTAGAGATCCAGCCCCGCTCCCATTGCACGCGGCCGCGGCTCCTTGAAAAATCCGTCCCGATGATGCGGATGCATATTGCGAAAGCGCTCAGGAACCAGAACGTCTACTTTTTTACCGAGTAATTCGTCACGCGAGTAACCGAACAATTTCTCCGTCTGTGAATTTATCAAGACGATATCCCCATTGCTGCTCACAATGACAATGGCGTCCGGCGCCGACTCCAAAAGCCCGCGAAATTTCTGCTCTGCCTTTTTCCGCTGACTGATATCGCGAATCGAGCTCATCACCAAGGTTCCTTCATCGGTGTTCAACGGACTCAGACTGATTTCCACGGGAAATTCGGTATTGTCCTTGCGCAACCCATTCAGTTCCAGGCCCGCGCCCATGGAACGCGTGCGCGGTTGTGAAAAATAGTGAGACCGATGGCCGATATGCGAAGTGCGGTAACGTTCGGGCAGCAATATCTCGATCGGCTTGCCGAGCAATTCACCTCGCTTATAGCCAAACAATTGCTCCCCCTGGGTATTGACGAGCACGATGCGCCCCATCGGGTTGGCTATGATGATTCCGTCCGGCGCCGATTCCAACAGGTCGCGAAACTTCGATTCGACCAATTTCGCATCGCGCAGCACCTTGATGTCGGTTACATCCTTTTTGCTGCATAGCACGAACTCGACCGCACCCGATGCATCGCGAACGGTCTTGTTTGAAATATCGACATAGACTAAAGAGCCGTCCTTTTTCCGGCGGATCGATTCGTAGGTAGTGATATCTCGTTCGAGAGTCTCGCTAAACAGCGTGGCTTCTTCTTCTTGGCGGTCAGGCGGCGTCACCAATTGATTCAGCGAACGGCCAAGCGCCTCTTCGCTGCTATAGCCGAATAAGGATTGCGCGCCAGCGTTCCAGAAAACAATATCGCCCTCGGAATTGACGACGATAAGTGCATCGGGTGTTTGGCTTACTAAGAGCTGATGGAAGTAGGAATCCATCAAATTGGCGCCTATCGTTAATTTATTGTTTGCATACAATTTCCCCGATTTTAATTTTATTCCGGCAAATCGATTAATCAACCAGACTAGTGGTAGGGGTATGTGAACATCTGGAAAAGGTTCATAATAACTCTTGACTTAGAGCGCACTCAAACTTTTAAACTGCCTCACATGACCACTTCCCTGACCATACGACAAGCTGCTGCCAAGAGTGGATTGTCGGTGCATACCCTGCGCTATTACGAGAGGATCGGCCTGTTGGATCCGATCGCGCGCCAGGACAATACGCACCGCCTGTACCGCGAAGAAGATCTGCTCTGGATCGGATTCCTGCTGAAACTGCGTTCGACCGGTCTGCCCATTCGCGACATGCTGCGCTACGCAGAACTGCGCCGTCTGGGCAATACCCCGGAAAGTGTGTCTGCACGGAAGGCATTGCTGGAGAAACATACCGGCGCCGTGGAAGAGACGATCGCCGAGCTGCAAAGCAACCTGGCTATCCTGCATACGAAGATCAAGATGTATGAAACCATGGAAGCGACGCCGCCGGCGAACGTCGCCAATCGACAACCATCTGATGAGGACACTTCTAATGAACACTGCAACGACATTCGCACAAGCAAAACCGGCGACGCACGTCGGCACCCGCAAGCTCGGCGCTGACGGCCCGACTGTCTCGGCCATCGGCCTGGGCTGCATGGGCATGAGCGATTTCTACTCGAATCGCGACGATGCCGAATCCATCGCCACCATTCACCGTGCGCTGGAACTGGGCATCGATTTTCTCGACACCGCCGACATGTACGGTCCGCATATCAATGAAGAGCTGGTAGCCAAAGCGATCAAGGGCAAGCGCGACCAGTTCTTCATCGCCACCAAATTCGGCATTGTGCGCGACCCGGCCAATCCGGCGGCGCGCGGCATCAACGGTAAACCCGACTACGTCCGTGCCTCGGTTGAAGGGAGCTTGAAGCGCCTCGGCATCGAAACCATCGACCTGTACTACCAGCACCGCATCGATCGAAGCACGCCGATCGAGGATACTATCGGCGCGCTGGCTGGCCTGGTCAAGGATGGCAAGATCCGCTATATCGGTTTGTCGGAAGCATCGCCGCAAACACTGGAGCGCGCCAGCAAGGTCCACAAGATCACCGCGCTGCAAAGCGAATATTCGCTGTGGACGCGCGACCCGGAACTAGGCGTGCTGGCAACATGCCAAAAACTCGGTATCGGCTTCGTGCCATACAGCCCGTTGGGACGCGGCTTCCTGACCGGCGCCATAACCCGGCCGGATCAGTTTGCCGAAGACGATTATCGACGCCACCATCCGCGCTTTCAGGGCGAGAACTTTGCAAAGAACCTCTTGCTGGTAGAGAAGGTGAAAGAACTGGCAGCGCGCTATCGATGCTCGCCGTCGCAACTGGCGCTGGCATGGGTGCTGGCGCAAGGCGAGCATATCGTGCCGATTCCCGGCACCAAGCGCCGCGCCTATCTGGAGGAGAACAGCGGCGCGCTGGCGGTGGCGCTGACGGCGGCGCATCTGGAGGAAATGAGCCGGCTCTTCCCTGTCGATGCAGTCAGCGGTGCGCGCTATACGGAGGAAGGCATGCGCGCTCTGAATGGCTGAATGGTTCATCGGGAGCCGGGTTGCCAGGGGCTTTAGACTGGCCGCATAGCGAAACACCATGATTTGTGCGTTTTTACTTTCGGTTAAGCAATCTGCACTATCGGCGAGGCGATTTTCATGGCATGCTTTGGGGGGGGCAAAAGATGGCGCCTCGCCAGAATCAATCGGATGAAACTGCGCCGGCGTGGCTGACGTGAACGTGAGGTCTGCGCAAATTATCGGTTTTATGCAAAAATAATCAGGGGTTTCGATGACATGATATTTTTAATGGATTTTTTGTCTTTTTATGCAAGGTATCAGCCTGAAGCGCGTGCCATCCAGAGAATCGACGGGTCGGTTACGTACGCCGAACTCTTTTTTCTGGTCAGGCAAATTGCAAAAAAATTGAGGATTGCGGGAGTCAGGCCGGGCCAGTTGGTGGTGAGCTGTTTTGCCGAGCCATTGAATGACTGGGTGGTAACGTTGGCGTTGTTTCATGAGGCGACCATTACGTGTTCGAATCCCTGCATGGGGGACGTTTATGCCCCGATCGATCCGTGCCTGAAGGTTGACTGGGCAATCTCAAACAGGAAGCTGGACGGTTTCCCGGCAGAGAAAACCATCCTGATCGACGTGGATTGGGTTAACGACGCCAGAAACCTGACGGGTGAGATTGAAGCGCATCGCTACCCGTCTGAAGATAGCCTTTGCCGCCTGATTCTGACCAGTGGAACAACCGGACAACCAAAAGCGGCAGCTTTTACTGTCGGGACCATCCATTCCCGGTTAAAGCAAAGCACTTCTTTTTTTTGGTCATCCGAGATGTGCATGATGCCGTTATGTACGATAGGTGGATTCATGACGGCGTTGCTGTGCCTGGTTAAAGGCCGGCCATTTTATTTAATCATACGCGCAGATAACGTTTTGCTGGCCATATCGAGATTCGGGATAGCCAGCCTGGCCGGTTCGCCAAATCAGTTGAATGAGCTGGTCAATGCGGCATCCGCGTCTTCCGCAAGGCTTGCATCCTTATCCGAAGTGACATGCAGCGGCGGTGCGCTTTCAAAAACCCTGCTGGACAGAATTCGCAAACATTTATGCCCGAATGTAATCAGTCTATATGGGTCCACGGAGGTGGGGTCCATCAGCAAGAGTATCTGTTCTCATGCTTCCGATACCGGTGGGGAAGGGATTATTGCCGGATATGTCCTGCCCGATGTGCAGGTGGAAATCGTTGACGAGTCGGATAACAAATCAGGCCCTGGCGCGGAGGGCTCCATAAGAATAAAAAACGATTCTATGGTTCGGGAATATTACCAGAATCATGAGGCCACCGCACAGTGCTTCAGGGATGGCTGGTTTTATCCGGGAGATCGGGGAAAGTTGGCGAAAGACGGCTTGCTTGTTCTGACTGGGCGGGATAGCGAACTGATTAACAAAGGCGGTTCGAAAATCGACCCGGTGCCGATAGATCAATTCATGGCTGACTACGCGGGCGTAGAAGATGCCGCTGCCTTTGGTCTGGAAAGCAAAATGGGAATTCATGATGTTGCAGCGGCCCTGGTCGTCCAGGATGATTTTGATCTGGAAACGCTGCATCGGGAATTGCTCGGGAAGTTTGGCGCAGAAAGTTGCCCGTTCATCCTTTTCAGGATCGACCGGATTCCGCGCAACACGATGGGCAAGGTGATGAGGTCCAGGCTGAGTCAGGCATTCATCGGCCACGTTGAATCCCCCTGGGCTGCGCGCGCTTGAGCGTGGATATTTTAAATATCAAATATCCGCTTCAGCCTCATTGCCGTGTTCCTCTATCCATGCGCGGCGGGCGGCGGCTTCGCCTTTTCCCATCAACATGTTGAAGCGCGCTTCGGATGCGGCCAGGTCGAAGTCGCCGAGGGTGATCGGCAGCAGGCGCCGGGTGTCGGGATTCATCGTGGTTTCCCATAATTGCTCAGCATTCATTTCACCCAGACCCTTGAAGCGCGAAATCGTCCAGGCGCCGTCTTTAATGCCTTCCTTGCGTAATTTGTCTTCAATCGCTTCCAGTTCGCCGTCATCCAGCGCATAGATCTTTTGCGCCGGCTTTTTGCCGCGCGCGGGGGCATCGACCCGAAATAACGGCGGACGCGCGACGCAGATATGGCCGAGGTCGATCAGCTTCGGGAAGTGCTTGAAAAAGAGCGTCAGCAGCAATACCTGGATATGCGAACCGTCGACGTCCGCATCCGACAGTATGCAGATTCTGCCGTAACGCAAACCGCTCAGGTCCGGCGTGTCGTTCTTGCCGTGGGGGTCGATTCCGATGGCGACGGCAATGTCGTGAATTTCATTGTTGGCAAATAAGCGGTCGCGTTCGGTTTCCCAGGCATTAAGCACTTTTCCGCGCAATGGCAGGATAGCCTGGAATTCCTTGTCGCGCCCCATTTTTGCCGAGCCGCCGGCGGAGTCGCCTTCAACCAGGAAAATTTCGTTGCGGCTGACGTCATTCGATTCGCAGTCGGTCAGTTTGCCCGGCAACACCGCTACGCCGGACGATTTCTTCTTTTCGATTTTTTGGGCTGAGCGCAAGCGCGACTGCGCTTGCCTGATCACCAGTTCGGCCAGTTTTTTGCCGAAGTCGACATGCTGATTGAGCCATAACTCAAGTGGCGGTCTGGTCATTGAGGAAACCAGTCGCACCGCATCGCGCGAGTTCAGACGCTCCTTGATTTGCCCCTGGAATTGCGGGTCGAGCACTTTGGCCGACAAGACGAACGAGACGCGGGAGAATACGTCTTCCGGCAGCAGTTTGACGCCCTTGGGCAATAGCGTATGCATTTCAACGAAACTTTTCACCGCGCCGAACAAGCCTTCGCGCAAACCAGCCTCGTGCGTGCCGCCGGCCGAGGTGGGGATCAGATTGACATACGATTCGCGCACCACATTGCCTTCCTCGGTCCACGCCACCACCCAGGCAGCGCCTTCGCCCTCGGCAAAACCTTCTGCATCGGCCCCGGCATATTGTTCGCCCTCGAACAGGGGGATGACCGGCTCGAGACTCGACGTTTGCGCCAGCGATTCCAGCAGATAGCCGCGCAGTCCCTGCTCGTATTGCCAGGTTTGCACTTCACCGCTGCGGGCATTGGTCAGCGTGACTTTAACGCCGGGCAAGAGGACTGCCTTGGAGCGCAGCAGGCGTTGCAATTCGGCCTGCGGGATAGCGGGGGAATCGAAGTATTCGGCGTTGGGCCAGGCCGTGACGCGGGTGCCGGTTTTCTTTTCATCGCGGGCAATCGGGCGCGATTTCAATTGCTCAATCACGTCGCCATTGCCAAAGCTCATGGTATGCATGCCGCCTTCGCGCCATACGGCAATATCCAGCCGCGACGATAGCGCGTTGGTGACCGATACGCCGACGCCGTGCAAGCCGCCGGAAAAGGCATAGGCGCCGCCGGAACCCTTGTCGAACTTGCCGCCGGTATGCAGGCGGGTGAATACTATTTCCACGGTCGGCACTTTTTCTTCGGGATGCAAACCGACCGGAATGCCGCGCCCGTCGTCTTCGACGCTGACGCTGCCGTCGGCGTTAAGCGTAACCAAGATATTTTTGCAATACCCGCCCAGCGCCTCGTCGGAGGCATTGTCGATCACTTCCTGGATGATGTGCAGCGGGCTTTCGGTGCGCGTGTACATGCCCGGGCGCTGCTTGACAGGCTCAAGCCCTTTCAGGACACGGATCGAGGATTCGGTGTAAGCGGATGCGGAAGATTTTTTAGTGGCCATGCAATGGGGAGGTTGAACTGAATTATTTGCTGAGCAGGCGCATGCCGCGTTCCAAGCCGTCTATGGTGAGCGGAAACATGCGGTTGTGCATCAATTGCTGCATGATCGAAATCGATTGACGGTACTGCCACAAGCCTTCGGGCTCCGGGTTAAGCCAGATGAATTGTGGAAACGTGCGGGTGAAGCGTTGCAGCCATTCGGCTCCCGCTTCTTCGTTATTGTATTCGATCGAGCCGCCCGCCTGCAGGATTTCATAAGGGCTCATGGTCGCATCGCCGACGAAAATAAGCTTCGTGTCCGGCGTGTATTTGCGCAAGATATCCCACGCCGGAAAGCGCTCCGCGTGACGGCGGTGGTTGTTCTTCCACAGAAAATCATAGACGCAGTTGTGGAAGTAAAAAAAATCCATATTCTTGAATTCGGTTTTGGCTGCCGAGAATAATTCTTCGGTGCGGGCAATATGGTCGTCCATGGTGCCGCCGACATCGAGCAGCATCAAGACCTTGATGTTATTTTTGCGTTCCGGCTGCATCTTGATGTCGAGGTAGCCGGCGTTGTTGGCTGTGGCGCGGATAGTTGCATCCAGCGCCAATTCCTCCTCTGCGCCCTGGCGCGCGAATTTACGCAGGCGGCGCAGGGCTACTTTGATATTGCGCGTGCCCAGTTCGCGTTCCGTGTCGTAGTCGCGATAGGCGCGCGCTTCCCATACCTTGACTGCGGTCCGATTGCGGCTTTCACCGCCGATGCGTATGCCTTCCGGATTTTCCCCGCCGTTGCCAAAAGGCGATGTGCCGCCGGTGCCTATCCACTTGCTGCCGCCTTCATGGCGTTCCTTCTGCTCGTTCAGCAATGTTTTCAGCCTATCCATCAATTTGTCGTAGCCGAATTTTTCAAGTTGCGCTCTTTGCTCGGCCGTCAATTCGCGCTCCATGCGTTTCAACAGCCAATCGAGCGGGATTTCCGGTTTTTTTTCAAATACCGCATTTATGCCCTTGAAGTAGTAGCCGAATGCCTTGTCGAATTTATCGTAATGCGCCTCGTCTTTGACCAGCGCGATGCGCGACAGATAATAAAAATCGTCCAGCGAGGGGCCGGTCACATTTTTTTGCATCGCTTCGAGCAGGACCAGGAATTCCTTGATCGATACCGGAATCCTGGCGTCTTTGAGCGTGAAAAAGAAATCGATTAGCATACGCTGCCGGCGCGGTTAGCGGTTGGTGCGTGACATGAAAAGCAGCCGCTCGAACAGATGCACATCCTGTTCGTTTTTGAGCAATGCGCCATGCAAAGGCGGGACGATGTTTTTCGACTCTTTGCTGCGCAGCGCCTCCGGCGGAATATCTTCCGCCAGCAGTAATTTCAGCCAATCCAGCAGCTCGGAAGTCGATGGTTTTTTCTTCAGGCCGGCGACCTCGCGCACTTCGTAAAATGTTTGCAGCGCCTGCGCCAGCAAATCTTTTTTCAGCGTCGGAAAGTGGACGTTGACGATTTGCTGCATCGTGTCCTTGTCCGGAAATTTGATGTAATGAAAAAAACATCGGCGCAGGAAAGCGTCAGGCAATTCTTTTTCATTGTTGGACGTAATGATGACCAGGGGACGGTGTTTTGCCGTCACCATTTCACGGGTTTCGTAGACGTAAAATTCCATCCGGTCGAGTTCACGCAACAAATCGTTGGGGAATTCGATATCGGCCTTGTCGATCTCGTCGATCAGCAGAACCACTTGTTCGCTGGCGGTAAACGCCTGCCACAGCACGCCTTTGACGATATAGTTTTGTATGTCCTTGATCCGCTCATCGCCGAGTTGCGAGTCACGCAGGCGCGACACGGCGTCATATTCGTATAGGCCTTGTTGCGCCTTGGTGGTCGACTTGATATGCCATTGCAGCAAAGGCATATTGAGAGCCGCCGCCACTTCTTCTGCCAGCATGGTCTTGCCGGTACCCGGCTCCCCTTTGATCAATAAGGGGCGTTGCAGGGTCAAAGCGGCATTGACCGCCAACTTCAAATCGTTTGTTGCAACATAACTCTGTGAGCCTTCGAAGCGTGTTGGGCGGTGCATGGGAGGGTTCGTCCTGTAGAAATATGTGGTCTCAAGTATTAATCTCGAGTATCGATCTTAAGTATAAGCGAAAAATAGCGTATAGGCCGTGACAGGACGGAACGCGTCAGGACAATCGCATGAAGTTTTTCTCCCCTCGCGCGCGGGGGGGGGGGGGGCGGGGGGGGGTGCCCGCGGGCCCCGCCACCCCAAACTTATCTCAACACCCACACCTAACCAAACAACACCCCAACCCCCCCCCCCCCCCCCCCCCCCCCCCCCCCCGCGAGGGGTGTATCGCCATGTAACGGTCTTTGTCTGTGATCGCCAATAAATAACCTTTTTACAAGTAGGGCGATGATAGACCGATATGATCGATTCGGGTAACATCCACCGACTTCGGTTCTGTGCAGCAA
>JBIODP010000032.1:0-14768 GCA_044445195.1 Burkholderiales bacterium
GTCACAGTTAGTTCAACTTCGGGTTCATCGGACTAGCGACGCGCACACCCATCGAACAAAATTCCGTAACCGATGCGCATAAATGGTTCAAGGAATATATGGCAATCGCGAACACGGCAGGGAATTTAAGTTTACTCTTATCCGCCCCCATGTCAAACACTTTGATGAAATTAAAACAGACTTTCTTGCGGCGCGAGCGCAGCATCCAGAACCGTATGCATAGTAGCAATTTTCTGTCTTACTTCCGCCAGCGTCATGTCAGCCAATGGTCCATCAGTGGATTTGGTGGCCAGCAATTCAACGGCAATACCGAGCGCAGCCATCACGGCGATGCGGTCGTTTCCTTTCAGTTTACCGGCATCGCGAATCGCACACATCTTGCCGTCCAGATAAGAGACCGCTTCCTGCAATGCCGTTTCTTCGCCTTCTTTGCAGGCAAGTTTGTAAGCTTGCCCCATGATGGAAACATTGATCTGTATCATGCCGCCTCTTCATCTTGTTCGGGCGCCGGAAGCTTTTCCAGCAATGCGGATACGCGCTGGTGCGCTTCATCGATGCGTTGTCGCAAATCGGCATTCTCGGCAGCGAGCGCGGCTGCATTCATGCGCAAGCCGGCATTTTCACGGCGCAGCGATTGCGCCATGTCAGCCAGTTGGCAAATTTTTTCGGAAAGTTGAGTGAAATCTGAAATCATCCCGCAACTATAATGGGGCAAACGAATTTCCGTCAATAGATTCAGTCACTTGGCGGCGTTTTTTGAAGATAGATATCATTTAATTACGATATCGGGCAGCGCGGAATGCCATTACAGGCCTCATCGTTGACAAAAAAGTATGATGACTCTTGTCATGGCGACAGCGCATTGAATTTTATGCGCCTGTAGTTACCGGAATAAAGAATGCTTTTTCGTTGTACAAACGCTGCGCGTTTTTCGTTATACTTTAAAAATTGTCGGCGATAAAAATTGATTGTCGGCATTGAACTGGGGCGGTAGCTCAGCTGGGAGAGCGTCGCGTTCGCAATGCGAAGGTCGTGAGTTCGATCCTCATCCGCTCCACCAAGAAACACAAGGGTTTTAGCGTCCTACACAGAAAATACGGTCTACTGTTTTTTAGATTTGTAGAAACTGTGTAGGAACTCTGCACCCATCTCCGTCTATTGCCATCTATCTGACCGACAATAAAATCCGCTTATCCCCGCGACAAATTTTCCCAAAAATTCGGTATGGCATGACAAACTTATGGGCGGTGCCAGTACCTTCGCCGTTACGGCGCGCATCGATAGGGCAGCGTCTCCCTCTTTTGCGAAGACGGTTTGAGCTCAATCGCAAGTTGCAGATTATTCTCACAGGAATCGAGCCTACCCCAAAACAAACTGGGCACCGCACAATGATATTCAGATTTAGGATAATGCATATATCAATTTGAAATTGGCGTTATAGCGCGAGTGCCAATATACTTTATTCATACGCCAGATGTAAGGAGGTACGATATGCCTATCAGCGAATATTTTCCGCTTGCGGTGATCTTTGTTTTCGCGCTGCTCGAATATTTCCGTTCATCTCATCAAGACAGGTCAAAAATACGTTGACGGTGTGTGGTTTTTTTGACAGGTAATCGGTCACCGATGCTGAAGGCGTGTTGGCAGACACCGCGCCTATGTCCTTAGGGTCGCCCCAGAGCTTCACTGCGCCCAATTTTAACGGATCTGAAGACGATCCGCGCCCAGACATTCTCCACGATCAAGTGATGGCCGAAATGGATGCCATCATTGCCGACGCAGAGAAGCGGCATCGGCAATCAGCATAAATAATGCCTGCCAGCAAACATATTTCGCCGTCGTCGATACATTTTGTTTCAAACGTTACTGAATCGAGCAGCGCCATTCGGCGCTTTCATGCGTTAATAGAAACGAGGACAAATTAGTCCTGACACGTGTGAAAGGAATGATGATGAAAACATCTTTCGCTGTTGCATCCTCGGTAATATTGGCTGGCGCCGCATTATTGCTGTCCGCCGCCCCTGCCATTGCAGGGGGAAGTGTTGCCGTATCAATCGGTGTTCCTGTGCCATTCGTTGTCGCACCGGCTCCTTATGTCGGTCCGCCAGTTGTCTATGGCGGATACGGCCCGGTAGTGCAAATTGGCTGGCCCTATTATTACGGGCGCGGATGGTATGGTCATGGCTATCGCGGATACCATGGCGGATATCGTGGCGCGCATCGTTAAAAAAATGCCGCCATTGGCGGCAGCGGTAAGCGGCGGTAACAAGATTTCCATTTTCAGGCGATAGCCGCTACAGCAGACCGGTATTCTTTTTCTCCCTTCCACCCTGCAATGCGTGGTTTCAGTCCGTCGCCGAAACGCGCGATGGACTTTTTTTTGGCGTCAGGGCCTGTTCGGCCTCTGGATCACGCCATCGTCGATTGGCGTTCATCTTGCGTGACATGGGAGATGGCGTTAGGCACAACATCCCTGCTGCCCTTGAATTGAAGGACATTTCATTGTTCCGTACGAACAGAAGACGCAGCAGTCATCATTTTCGGGGCGCAGTATGACATGGCAGTTCTCACATTCGTAGAAATACTGGCACGCATCGGTTGGCATCGTTTCCAGCTTTGCATGGCCGCAATGCGGGCAAGTTAAAACGGATTCAAAAACAATGGGCTTCATAATTTAGCCGGTCTGTAAAAATAAAATATCGACAATCAACCTGCTTATGGCAGGTTCGGAATGATCCCGTTGGCGGATTGTTCGACTGCCACTTTAAATGAAATGAAGTCCTCTGTGACCGAATCTTGCGACGAGGTGAGTTCCTGCGCCCCTTCCCAGGCAATCGACCCATTCTCCCCGTCCCATATCTGCAGATACACCCTCATGTAAGTGGTTTTTGTTTCCATGAGACGCAGCCCAATGAAGCCCAGTCGATCTCTTGATTCCTGACGAAATCCACTGAGCTTCAGGTGGGCCAGGTAGCGGGCGCCGGTTATTCGATACACTTTCTGCAGGGTGTCTCGACTGAAAATTCCAGTCATGCGGTAATCTTCAAACATCTTCCTGTATTCGCTGGCGAGCCCGGCGCGATTGACTGCGCTGAGGGTTTCCGGCAACGACACGATATGCAAGTTGGGGCGCGCCTTTTTCAACGCCTCGGTAAAGGCAAGGGCCAGCGCTTGCTTGTCCTCCTCCTGTCCTGTTACGGAAGTCGGCGTAATAAAGGCGATGCCCGTTTCCTTGAGAATACGAGGCTCCAGACTGATATTCAATATCTGGGTTGTCGGGTGCACTTGATCCGTCGCGCAAGCCGAAAGCAACATTGCCAGCGCCAGCCCAAGCATTCGCACAACAGCATTTTTTATCGACTCGACAATTGAATTGACAGGTGGTTGCAAAGCCGCATTTCGCCACCGGATCATTCCAGAAACTTTCATGAAAACCTCCTGATTCGATCGAAAATATTAACGCTGGACAAACCCAAAACCGGAATTGGCATTTTCATTTATAGCGATGAAATGAACCCTTCCACACTAAGCCAACTATTCAACAGCACGTTGACAACGGCATTGCAGTCAAATGGATCAACCGGTAATTTCATTCCGATCGACTCGTATACCTGGCTAAACAATATATTCTCGAACTATCAGGCAAACGGCTTTACGGTGACCAACACGGGTCAGGCGTGCAATCCCAATACTACCCCGTACGATACCGCATTGATGTGTTCGCCGCTTACCTATGAGACGCCCAACGCCGATCAGACTTGCATGTTTGACAATTATCTCCACATCACCACACGGATGCATACTCTTTTCGCTCAATTTGTGGAAACGAAACTAACCGCGAGCGGACTTCCACAATGACCTCGAATCGGCATGCATCGCTTACTACTGCCGAGAGTAGTGGAAACTGCTTCATCATGGCATCTTGAAGGCAATGATATGGTATCTTTCCATATCGGTAATGTAATGTATTTGCAGGCTCCTCCGTTACATGCGCGGAAGTTTCATCAGCGAAGGACAGAATTCGGCCATCGCCTGAAATTGACGGATGCGGCCTGAATTTCCGCAACGGTAAGGACCCATTCGAGATTCGTCGGCGCGGGGCCGGACTCGGGCGGCGCAGGTAATCCAATCTCAACAGCGGAAAATAGACAAGGGCGACACGTGGCAAAGGATAGACAATCCGTTTTTTCTCCAACACCGCAAGGGAGGTCAACTGGACCGATGGGGGCCGCGCTAATCATGCAGGTGCAACGGGCGCTGGCTTTGCATCAGCAAGGCAAGTTGCCTGAAGCGGAGGAGCTGTATCGCACGGTCTTGCGCAGCAATCCCAACCAGGTCGAATGCTTGCACTACCTTGGCGTCATCATGCACCAGATGGGGCGGAATGCAGAAGCGGTCGAGCTCATTCAAAAGGCGATCAAATTAAATCGGTCGCAGCCTGCGGCGCATTCCAACCTCGGCTTGGCCCTGCATGCGCTTGGAGAATATCAGTTGGCTCTCGATAGTTACGATCGGGCGCTTGCGCTGGACCGCCATTACGCCTGCGCCTTAAACAACCGAGGCAATGTTTTCCGCGACTTGGGTCGATTCGACGATGCGCTCAAGAGCTACGATGCGGCAATTGCCACCCAGGCGAACTATCTTGAGGCCCATAACAATCGCTATGTGACATTGAGGCGCATGGGCCGGTTTGACGAGGCGCTAATAAGTTGCGATAAGGCCATTACACTCAAGCCAACAGCAGGATTCTACAGCGATCGCGGATGCCTGCTAAGAGAATTATTCCGGTTCGATGAAGCGCTCAAAAGCTTTGAAAAGGCAACCGCGATGCAACCGGATTTTCTGGATGCGTGGAGCAACAAGGGCACCCTCCTCTCATTGACGGGTAAACGGCAGGAGGCCGTCGACGCATTCGAGCAGTGTATCAAGATCGATCCCGCCTCGGCCTACTTTCGTCTGAAGCGACTCATTGCACGCGTGCCTGTCATCCGGGAAAGACAGGACGATGTGGCGACCATCCGGCGAAATTTTTCCGAAGACGTTGCGGCATTGGGCATGTGGCTCGATGGGAATCCGACCCTGAATCCGAGGGAAGTAGATATTTTCGGCGCGGATTGGCCATTCTATCTCGCCTATCATGAAGAAAACAACCGCGAACTTATCGCGCCGTTTGGAACGATTTACAGTCGATTGATGGTCCGGTGGACCGATGCGAACGGAATTTTACCTGGTCCGGGGCGCGACATTGCGGCATCGAAAATGCGGGTCGGGATCGTGTCGGCGCATATCGCCGACCATCCAGTGTGGACCGCTATTGTCAAGGGTTGGTTTCAAGAGTTCGATCCAGCCCAATTTGAATTGCATGTATTTTGCCTTGGCACGCAGAAGGACGCGCAGACCTCGTTGGCCAAAGCGCGAGCCGCGTCTTTTCATAGCGGCGACAGGTCCGTGCTGGAATGGGCCAAGCTCATCGTGCAGTCTGAATCGGATGTCTTGATCTATCCGGAACTGGGAATGGACTCCTTGACGCCAAAGTTGGCTGCGATGCGCCTGGCGCCCAAGCAAATAACCACATGGGGGCACCCCGAGACAACGGGCTTGCCAACGATGGATGCGTATGTGAGTGCGGCGGGGTTCGAGGATGCGGAGGCCCAGGCCTGCTATTCGGAAAGATTGATTCGGTTGCCCAACCTTGGTTGCTATTACGATCCGGACGAGACGGCGGTGACGGAAGTCGACTTGGCCGCGTGGGGTGTCCGGCCGGATGCGCCTTTGTTCGTTTGCCCCGGTAGCCCGTACAAATATTCACCGGAGCACGATCATGTATTTGTGGAGATTGCCAAACGGCTGGTTGACGCGCAACTGCTCTTTTTTACCAATCCGAATGTGCCCCTGTGGTGCGACCTGTTTCAGCAACGGCTGGCGTCGGCATTTCGCGACGCCGGGCTGGATCCTTCGCGCTATCTGGTGGTCATTCCTTGGCAACTGCGCCCTCAGTTTTACAGCATCATGCGACAAGCCGACGTGTTTCTCGATACGATCGGCTTCTCGGGCTTCAATACAGCCATGCAGGCGATCGATTGCGGTTTGCCGATCGTCACCGTGGAAGGCAAGTTCATGCGCGGGCGATTTGCCAGCGCCATCCTGAAGCGCATCGGACTTGATGAATTGGTCCATTTGAACGATGCAACATATTGCGACTGCGCTGTGAGGCTTGCAACCGACAAGAACTACAGAAATTCTGTCCAATCGACTTTGCTTGCCAACCGATCTGTGCTGTACCGGGACAAGGAGCCGATACCCGCACTTGAAACTGCGCTGAAAGCACTGTGCGCCGAGCCAGGGGTATGAGTCATTGTGCCAGTGAGTTAGGCTTTGGCAAACGCAGAAAGTCGACCACCACGCGGGCAAGCTGTTCCCCCTGATCCTCTTGCAGGAAGTGGCCGCCGTTTTCAATGGTGACGTGCGGTTGGCCCTGACAGCCGGGAATCAGTTTTCTCAGAATCGGCGCGCCGGCGGCAGTGATCGGGTCCTTGTCGCTGAATGCAGTCAGGAACGGCTTGCGAAATTGCATCAACACTTCCCACGCCTTGCGGTTGGCCGCCGCCGCCGGATCATCCGGCGTAACCGGAACCAGCGTCGGAAACTGACGTGCGCCCGCCTTATAGCGGTCATCGGGGAAGGGAGCATCGTAGGCGGCAATCACGTCGGCAGGCAGTTTGGTCGTGACCGCGCGCTGAATGAGATTGCCGACTTCCAGCACCGGCACGCTCTGAGAATAGTCGCGCCATTTTATAAAGGCTTCGCCCGGATGGTGATCGCCGGTGGGCAGCATCGTATTGGCCGCCACCACGCTGGCAAATTTCTCAGGATGTTCGCCAACCAGGCGCAGGCCGATCAAGCCGCCCCAGTCCTGGCATACCAGGTTGATGTCGGTCAGCCTGCGTTGCTCCAGCACTGCGCGGACCCAATTCACATGGCGCAGGTAGGTGTAATCGCTGCGTTGCATCGGCTTGTCGGAACGGCCGAATCCGATCAAATCCGGGGCAATCACGCGATATCCGGCCTCGACCATGATCGGTATCATTTTCCGGTAGAGATAGCTCCATGACGGTTCGCCATGCAGCACCAGCACCGCCGGCCCATCCGGGCGGCCCTCGTCAAGGTAATGCAGTCGCAACTGCCCGCCTTCGTCATCGTCGACCATCAGGTAGTGCGGAGAAAACGGGTAATCCGGCAGATTGTCAAAACAGGGTTCCGGCGTGCGCAGTGCTTTCATCTTGTGCTCCTGTGATTAAACTCAAGTTGTGCGACGGTCGATTTTGACACATATTCGATATGGTTTCATCCATCCGATACCCAGTGGGTTCGCATTTCACCCGCACATTTTTCCGATGGATAGCACGGCTGGAAAACGCTGTGATATATTAAGCCAAACAAAACAACGGAGCCCTATGAAAGCACTACTCAGCAAGTCTCTCGGCCTGCCCGACACTCTGGTTCTTGAAGAGGTGCCGGATCCGGTTCCCGGCCCGGGCCAGGTCGTCATCGACATGAAAGCCGCCGGTGTCAATTTTCCCGATGCGCTGCTGATCCAGGGCAAGTACCAGTTCAAACCGCCGTTGCCGTTTTCGGCAGGCGCTGAATTGGCGGGCGTGGTATCGGCCCTTGGCGAGGGCGTCAAAAACGTCAAGGTCGGCGACGCGGTAATCGCTTCGTGCCGCTATGGCGCATTTGCCGAAAAAGTACTGGTGCAGGCGAATCAGCTTATTCCCCTGCCCAAGGGCATCGGCTTCGATTTCGGCGCCTCGTTCACGCTGGCATACGGCACGTCTTACCATGCCATTAAAAATCGGGCTAATCTCAAGGCCGGTGAAACCATGCTGGTGCTGGGCGCTGCCGGCGGTGTGGGGCTGGCCGCGATCCAGATCGGCAAGGCGCTGGGCGCGCGCGTGATTGCGGCAGCCTCCACATCGGAGAAGCTGGATATCTGCAAGGAAAACGGCGCCGATGAACTGATTAATTACAGCAGCGAAGACCTGCGCGAACGACTCAAGGAACTGACCAATGGCAAGGGGCCTGACGTGATCTACGATCCGGTCGGGGGAAAATACGCGGAGCCGGCTTTCCGATCCATCGCCTGGGGCGGACGCTATCTCGTGATCGGCTTTGCCGACGGCAATATCCCGAGCCTGCCGCTCAACCTGCCCCTGCTCAAGGGCGCCTCCATCGTGGGGGTATTCTGGGGCGAATTCGTGGCGCGCCAGTTGCCGGACTTCATCAAGGATTTGACCGAGATGTTCACGCTGGTGAGCCAGGGAAAACTACGGCCGCGCATTTCGGCCCGCTACCCGCTCGCCCAAGGCGCGCAGGCGCTGCAGGCCTTGCTGGACCGCAAAGTCACCGGCAAGGTCATTATCACCAATGGCAGCGATGCCGAGATTTCCCGGACAGAAGTGGCTCCGGCACGCGCCAAGGCGCCCGCGCAGACTCCGGCTGCCCAGTCGGTTGAGTTGCCGATAAAACCCGCCGATCTGGTCAATCTGGTGGGCAAGGAAATAGGCGTATCGTCCTGGATCACGCTCGATCAGGAACGCATCGACGAATTCGCCCACTGTACTCAGGATCAGCAATGGATACACGTGGATGTCGAACGGTCTGCCAGGGAAAGCCCCTTCGGCGGCACTGTGGCGCACGCCTTCCTGAGCCTTTCCATGCTACCCAAAACGATGTACGAATTGATGGCGGGTAAAGTGCAGGTTTCCGCGACACTGAACTACGGCCTGGACAAGACGCGTTTTATGTCGCCGGTGAAAGCGGGCCAGCGTGTGCGCAACCACGTCAAAGTGTTGGGACTGGAGGACAAGGGCATGGGTAGATGGCTGCTGACCACGGAAAATACGTTTGAGATCGAGGGCCAGGAAAAGCCTGCAATCGTTGCTGTTTCGCTCGCCTATTTAATCGAGTAATTGCGCGAGTAATAGCGCGAGGAGCGGCGCGAGTAACCGCAATCGATCGATGCATGAGAATGAAAATTTTCATGGAAAGTTATGATACAATTTTAGTTAGTTAACTGATAATTAGCCAGCATATCCAATAAAACCGTTGTCGATTCTCCCATCCGACGATAGCCGATAGTGATACGATTCACGCATGAAGCACTATTATCCACGCCAAATATACGTTCCGCCCATACCCCAACAAATTCCGCTGGACCTGGCGGCATTAGAAAACAAATCCGTAGCCAGCATGCTCTGGCGGCGATTGCGTCCGTGGCTCATTTTATGGGCCAACCGCCAAACATCGCTGCAAAGAGAATCGATCGGCACCTCGCAAACCCGGCTGTTATGGATATATAAGGGGTGGCCGCAGATCGGCGATGCGCTGATGGACCTGAGCAGTCGGCGCCTCTTAAAAAATACCGATTTCGAGATTGACCTGTATACCGATCCGCATCTGGAAGCGTTATTCGAAGGGGACGATGTTTTTTCACAAATTTTCTCCAATGAAAACGACATTGACGCGAATCGCTACGATCTCGTCATTATCGATTCGTTCAAAGCGCGCTGCCTCGGTGTGAAAATTCGTCGCTTGGCGCGGCTCCCTTTTGTGACCATGCACGGGTACTTCTCCGGTCCTGAATTCAACCGCACTTTATTTAGTTTTTTCCGGCTGAATCAATTGATTGGCAACCCCAATACGGAGCACGAGATTGCTTTGTTGGCTGCCCCTTACCATGCCGGTTCCGCGCTTGCCCGAAAGGCGAGCGATGATTTGCCGATTTCTCCCCGCGCCATCGCGTTTGCCGTCGGCGGTGAAAAGCCGGAACGGACCTATGAACGATGGGACAGCATTATTCGTGAATTGTTCAGTAGAGAGAAAATCGAACAGATCGTGTTGCTGGGATCAGGCAATGGGCTCGCCATGGGCAAGCGGATTATCGACACGGTGCCGGCTGCCGAAGGGGCGATTATCAATTGCATCGATCGATTCTCGTTAGTCCAGACTTTTGAAATTATGAAGAAATGCCGTTTTTTTGTCTGCTGCGACGGCGGCTTGCTTCACCTTGCCAACGCCGCGAGACTACCGACGGTGGCACTGTTCAATAAGGAGGTTGCGCCGACCATGCGCCTGACCAAGGCTAACGTATCGATTCCGCTACAGTCTCAAGGACCAGTCAATGCTTTGCCGGAGCGCCGCGTCATTGGCGCAATCGAAACGGCATTGTCGTCATTTCCGTGAATATTCGGCGACTGCGCGACATGCGCCGGCACCGTATCAGTAGTGGTAGCTAACCTTGGCGTCGATGAAGTTTACGCCGCTATTAGGCGAACTGTAACCGCCATTTGAGAAGTGCTCGATCTTGGCGCCAACTTCCCACTTATTGCTGAAGACGTAGCCTACGCCGACATGGTCGCAAAACTCGAATAGCGTGGACAATCGATATCCATCGTTGTCGTACAGTTTTGACAGGCGATGCGCTCCTATGCCGCCTTCGGCATAAAACCCTTTCTTGCTGTCGTTCTCAAACCGGAACACCGGGTCGATGCCGATATCGGTCAGGTTTTGTTTGGCTCCAGGGACGCCTTTATAGATGTCGCCCTGCCAAAAGCCGTAACTCAGGTCCCAGTAGCCGGACAGACTGGTTCCGTTCGAATCGAACCAGCGATCGCTCCAGTCGGATTGCACACCGATGCGTGCCATTTTAGTGCGCGTTCCGGCGGCGAATTCAGTCGATACAGAGTCGATCAATTGACCGCTTTCTGCCCATGCTGCATGTGCCGCCAACATCGTGGCCGCAGTTGCCAGGATTTTTATCAAGTTTTTACGAGAATACATTTGATGCTCTGATTTCTATTTTCATCACGGGAGGAAGAGCAGACGGAACGGCAAGTTATTTGGTCGGGCTGGAAATAGCGCTGAAAATCTTTTGCCGCAACGCATCGACTGCATTGCGGCTTTCCGGCTTGACGGCCGAACTATTTAGTTCTGCCTGCTCTCATTTCTTGTTTCTATTCAATTGATCGGTTAATTGATCAAATTCGCGAGGCCGGTTTTAGAACTTTAAACGCAAACCGGTAGACACGCCTGTACGCCCGCTCCCGCCAGGGATCGACAAGACATCGCTGTTGTCGACTTCGCCGCCGCCTAAAGTGGTATGGTCGATTTCAGCATAGACGTCGGTACGCTTGGAAAAACTGTAATCAGCCACCGCATAGACCGTCGACACGCGACCGTTGGTGCCAAAGTCTGTTTCGTCCTTTACCTTGTCATGCATATAACCCAGCGTGTAGTTCAAAGCCTGCGTTTGTTGGAAGGTAAAACCGGTAGTCCACACGTCGTCTTTACGTTGCAGCAACGTGTTGGCATTGGCAATGAGGCTGGTGCTATAAAGCGCTCCGCCAGTCTGGTTGGATGCAGCTGCAAAGCCGGGATCGCGCTTCGCTTCAAAGTAAGAGAGGAACAGCGTTGCCGGGCCGACATTATAAGAGCTGCCCAGACCCCACACCTTCAGTTGATTCGAATTGGCATCTTTGGACTGCTGATACACGCCGCCAACGCTGATCGGACCTTCTTCATACGTCAAAGCGCCGGCACCCGTCGAACCAACGCTGGTTGCGCCGGCTACCCCGCCGAATGAATACTGCGCTTTTCCAGTGAACGGGCCGATGCTTTTCGTGTATTCCAGCGAATTGTTGAAGCGTTCGCCATATAACCCGGTTTGCCACGCAACTTCAGCGGCATGCCCCTGCTCGGTGGCAACGCCACGGCCCAGTGGGGCATAGGTTCCCATCGTCTGATAGGCAAGTCCATATTGGCGACCGGCGTCGATTTCGCCCCAGTATTGATCTTTCAGGCCGATCCATGCCTGGTTGCCGAACAATTGCCCTTGCTGATCAAGCTGACCGGTGGTGCTGCCAAAACCCGCTTCCAGATCGAACACGGCAAGAGTGCCGCCGCCCAGATCTTCCTTGCCCTTGAAACCGAGACGGGACCCTTCGAATATGCCGTTCTCCAACGACACCTGGCGCCCGCCATCGGCGCTGGCATTGGTGATGGAACGGACAGCGGTATCGATAGTGCCATAAACCGTGACATTCGTTTGAGCGAATGAGACTGAAGATACGGCTCCCAAGACGGCGATTGCAAGTAGTGATTTTTTCATGATTGCTCCAAATTAATTTTTCGTCGATACTCTTGCGGACCCATTCAATAAAAATTCATGATCCGAAGAAATTACAATACACATTTAATTGCAAACTAATCATAAGCCTAAAAATGATTAGCTAGCTAGCTATATTTGCGAAATGTGTCTCAAATATTCCACAACCGGTTGAAAATAATTAAAAGGCACGAACTGCGAGTGAGGACTGCAGGCGAGCGCTGCGCCAGCAAATTAGCTGAGTATCAATAGAAAAAGCCGGACGGCTGGTCCGGCCTGTGCCGGGTGATAGTTGTTTGAATGTCGACTGCCGGCTAATGCCTTCTCAAGTGACGGCTTCCGCCATACTTTGCAAATGTTCCAGCCATTCGGTGGCGGCAAGCAGTTGACGCTTGTCGACGCCTACCAGCAATTCATCCCGAAATTTATTTGCTTCAGTCATTACCTTGTCGACTAACTGCTTCCCGGAATCGGTCAAGACCACCAACTTGACGCGACGATCATGCGCGGCCGACTCACGCCTCAAAAAACCTGCCTTTACCAAACGGTCTATCGTTGCAACCATCGTCGCTGCTTCAATGCCAACGCGATTCGCCAACTCTACCTGAGACAGGGGCTGCTGCGCCTTGTAGACGACGGCGAAGGTGGTCCAACTCGCCTGACTCAAGCCGAGGTGCTTCAGCCGCTTATCCAACGCACACCGCCAGGCGCGCGCCGTGTTATGCAATGCAAAGGCAAAACGTTCCTCAAGCGTATTCAAAATTGAATCCATTTATATAGTATTTGACAATTTTATTGTATCAGAAAGTTCTCCCCGCAAATCAATATCTTGCGGCTCGCAGGTATTGGTCTATGTGCATGCACATTGTTCCGCTGCAATTTAAAGAGCTTGTATTCGATAAGAATCAATACTATAATTAGCTAGCTTATTATTTGTCAACTATTTATTTGCTGTTTATTTATGAAATTTCCCACTCGCAGCTTTATCGCGCTGATTCTGGTTGCACTGGCCGGATGCGCCAGCGCGGCACAAAATCCGGACGATCCACTGGAGGGTTTTAACCGCGCGATGTTCAATTTCAACGACAAGGTCGATCAGGTCGCGCTTAAGCCCGCTGCCACCGCTTATAAATCGGTGTTGCCTTCCTTTGTGCAAACCGGCGTTGGAAACTTCTTCGGAAATATTGGCGATGTCGCCAATGCCTTCAATAATTTTCTGCAGGGACGCGTCCATGACGGCATGTCGGATGTAACCCGGGTGGCGGTCAATAGCGTGTTCGGATTGGGCGGCGTGTTCGACGTTGCATCGCCGGGCGGCTTAACCAAACACGATCAGGATTTTGGTCAGACTCTCGGGCACTGGGGCATCGCATCCGGACCCTATGTCGTCTTGCCATTATTTGGGCCCAGCACCGTGCGCGACGCGCTGGCAAAACCGGTTGATCTGGAGACGGATTTGTGGAATCACAAATACCCGGTTCGCTGGCGCAATGCCGGAGAAGTTCTCTATGTCGTCGACCATCGCGCCTATAACCTGGATTCTTCGTCCTTGATCGATGGCATGGCACTGGACCGGTATGAATTTGTGCGCGACGCTTATATGCAATTCAGGCAAAACAAAATAAATCCGGACGACACCGATCGACAAGCGCAGTAGCGATAAAGTGGTTAAACTCTGCCACTAATAACAATAAAAATGCCGGCGTAAGCCGGTTTTTTGCTTTGGCGCGATCCGGTTTCCTTATTATTTTTGGTTCCCGCCTCGCCAGCTCAAGGCATCAATTTACATCGCGAGGCTGCTTATCATGCAAGACGATACCGTATATAACACGCAAGAAATTCTGGATCTTTTAACGCTTAAGCGACTTGACGACAATCTCTTTCTTGGGCAGAGCCATTTCATGGGCAGCCCCCGTGTTTTTGGCGGGCAAGTACTCGGGCAAGCCTTGTATGCCGCTACCATGACGGTAAGCAACCGGCGTCCGCATTCATTGCATTCATTATTCATCTTGCCCGGCAACTATCAACTGCCTATTACGTTTGAAGTAGAACGGGTGCGCGACGGCGGCAGCTTTAGCACAAGGCGTGTGGTGGCAATACAGGAGGGGCGGCGGATTTTTGTGATGTCGGCATCGTTTCAAGATCAGGAAGAAGGTTTTACGCACCAAAAACCGATGCCGGTCGGCGCCGATCCGGATTCCCTGCAATCCAGCCTGCTGGCGTGGAAAGAACGTGCCGCTGCGGGCAACCGGCCTTTTCGCCCGGTGCCGGTAGACTTTCGGTCGGATGGAAACGATGATATCTTTATCAATCCATCCCGCTCGCCCTATAAACAGATGTGGGTGCGTTCCCCGCTGCATTTGCCCGACGATCCCCTCGTGCATGAATCGCTGTTTGCGTATATATCCGACTATGGATTGCTGGCGACCGCATTGCAGCCGCATGGGGTCGTCTTCACCCATCCGCGTCTGCAGATGGCCAGCCTCGACCATACGATCTGGTTCCATCGGCCATTCAGGATGGATGAATGGTTGCTGTTTTCGATGGAAAGCCCGAATGCGTCCGGCGGCAGGGGCTTGAGTCTTGCTTATGTATACGACCGGCA
>JBIODP010000033.1:0-14529 GCA_044445195.1 Burkholderiales bacterium
CGATATACGGCGCGGCAAAATATCCGTATATGGTAACGCAAGGAGGCGTGATACCCGTCGCGAACATGACCGGCATCACGGCAGGCGCCACGCCACTCAGTTACTGTGCGCTCTACGAAACACCGATTGATAATGGCATCATTCCGGTGGTTTGCGTAGACAACGTGGGTGTAAACCACTTTCTCTACATCGATCCATCGACCAACGAGTTATGGGTATACAACGGCACCACTGTCCTTGATCAGGCATATGGCGGCCGTTGGCATCAAGTGCCGTGGGGGACAACGATAGAGTACGATCTCGCCGCCCAGCAATACAATCTGGTCACCGGGGCCTTTGCGGTTATTCCAAGCGGCATCTTCTTCATAGAGAAAACTTCCAACTGGACGTTGGAGTTCGCGCCGAATATGGATTTCTCCAATATCACGACTGTGGTAGCTGCGCCAACAACAATCTACGGCGTGATCGAAACAAATATCATCTTTAGTGTAATTATCGCCTACAGCAATTAACGCGAAAACGGCATCTTTAAAAGCACTTATCCTCTGTGGGTAAGTGCTTTTATCTTTCTGGGCTGCATAATCGCGCGCTTCAGGTCACTTTTCCGCTATAACTTGAACAATACGTTCGACTGTTTCTGTTGGCAAGTCAGGGAAAATCGGCAAGCACAATACTTTGAGTGCCGCATCGGTGGCTACCGGCAGATTATCCCGGCTTGCGGACGGCAGCCCGCGATACATCGGAAAATCCGAGATTAATGGATAGAAATAGCGACGCGTGAAGATGCCCTGATCTTTGAGTTTTTGATACAGGCCATCCCGGCTGATCGGGTAATCCGCATCCACCAAAATGGGAAAATAGGAATAGTTGGCAATTGTTTCGCCGCCGTTCCGCACGCAGCGCACGCCCTTTACCTCATTGAGCAGCGTGCGGTAGGTAGCGTCTATTTCCTTGCGGCGGGCCAGCGCCTGCTCTATGTACTGCAGTTGCAATATGCCGAAGGCCGCATTGAATTCACTCATCTTGCCGTTGATGCCGGGGGCAACGACGGTCACCTCATCGACAAAACCAAAATTCTTCAACTGATCGATGCGCAACTTGGTTTTGGCATCGGGGCAGACAATGGCGCCGCCCTCAAAGGTATTGAACACCTTGGTGGCGTGGAAGCTGAGCACCGACAAGTCGCCATGGTTGAGCACGCTGCCGCCTTCGTTTTGCACGCCGAAGGCATGGGCGGCATCGTAGATTACCTTGAGATTGTAGTTGTCGGCAATTTTCTGGATGGCATCCACGTCGCAGGGGTGGCCGTAGCAATGCACCGGCATGATGGCGGTTGTCTGCGGTGTGATGGCCGCCTCGATTTTGCGCGGATCGAGATTAAGCGTGCGCGGGTCGATGTCCACAAACACGGGCTTGATGCCATTCCACAGCAACGAATGGGAACTGGCCACGAATGAATACGGCGTGGTGATCACTTCGCCGGTAATGCGCAACGCTTGCAGTGCGGTGATCAGCGCGATCGTGCCGTTGGAAAACAGGGCAAGATGCTTGACATTCAGGTAGTCGCACAGCGCTTTCTCCAACTGCTGGTGAAAGGGGCCATTGTTGGTCAACCATTTGTTGTCCCATATTTTCTGCAAATAGGGAATGAATTCTTCCAGCGGAGGCAAGAGCGGTTGCGTTACATAAACTGCTGGGGGATTTTTTGGCTCCGTCATTTATCTTCCTCTTGCATTATATTGGCCGCATTTTTCTGCGTATTTTGTTATATGTTCTGTTGCATTTCTGGCTGTGCCGTTTTTTCTTTCGCGGATTTCCAGTCGTCGGGTTGCGACTGCGCGAACCGCCGCTTGGACTGGAATGGATTGACGGTGGAGGTCGAGCATAATATGGCGATGAAAAGTAAATTGGTTTAGTTTTAATTGATGTTTACTTCTTGACGCAATATAGCATCATGGCAATTCTTGCACACTACATTTTTCATTGCAAAACGGCAGGTTGGGCTGCCAAGCCCAACGTTTTTTTGCCATCGCCGACATTGAGCTTTCCAGCCCAACCTACCCCACTGCCACCATTTTCATTTACAGACCAGCCAAAAAAGCTTCCATTGCGCGCATCGGTTCATGATCGCCGTAAAGCACATGACGGCGCTCTGCGATGCGCGAACGCGCTTGTTCCCGCGCCTGGTCATCCAGCGCAAACTTTACGGCCAGCGCAACGTAATCGTCATCGTCGGCACAAACCGCATCGTCCATTCCCATGCGCTCCATGATTCCGCTTCCAAGCCGGCCGCGCATGAATTTGCCGCGTTGCGTGACGATGGGCAATGCGCAATCTACTGCCTGCATCACCGTGTTGAAGCCGGAAAATCCTATCGTATCGAGAAAAACATGCGCCTGCGACAGCACACTGTAGAAACGCGCTTTCCTCTGCCAGCCGCAAACCGCCAGGTGTTTTTTCGGGTCAAGCCCTCGTGCTTCAAACGCGTTGCCAATCCGCTTTACCACACGTTCGGTAAGCGAAGCGGTAATGTCGCTCGAGAAAAACAGAAACTGTGCGTTATCGACCTGCTGTGCGATGCGAACCAGGGCATCATCGTGTCCTGGCACGTACTTGTAAGGCGTGCCGGCGCAAATGAAAAGCACGGCATCCTGGCGCACGCCAAGGCTTTGCAGATCCACCGGCTCGATCTGTACTGGCGCTGCGTCGAAGCAACAACCGAGATGAGGGAGCCGCACAAGCTGCTCGCTATAACGGGCGTCGCTGTTGCTTGATTCGAATAATTCTGCCGACAGGTAATAATCGATAAGAGGCAGGCCCGTCGATTCCGGATGGCCCCAACTGGCGATTTGAACCGGCGCAAGGCGCAAGGATGCAAGCCGCGCAGTCATGGCGTCCATCCCGAGTTCCGGGTAGAGCAGCACGTCCAGCCGGGCATCCTGCAAGCACTGGACCCAATCCTCAAGATCGCGCTCCCCCGCCACAAACGCATGGGCACGCCGTTCCGCCAAGCCGGTCTCGGCGTCTCGATGATGGCCCAGATGGTATACGCATACTTCAAAACGCTGCCGATCCAGCCCGCATACCCACCCTCGCACGATTGCCCGCCATACCGAATGATCGTAGATGTGCGCAGAGACGATTCCCACCCTGCGTTTGCCGGTCTTCGGCGGCAGCGTTGCTGTGGATGAGGATAGGGGCTGCGGTCTGAGGGCAGCCCATTGTTGCATCAGGCGACGGCAAAGCTCACCGTAAAGCGATAATGGCTCCTTGTTATCGCATTCCTGATAAGCCAGATAAAACGGGCTGCCGGCGCCGATGACATTGGCAGGATTATTGACCGGCCCGGCGCCGACACGGTCGAGCAACGCTTGCAGTTCAACCGTCAGCCGCGCACGCGACACATCCGTCTGCTCGCCCGCATCGCGCACCGTGGGTATCCACGACACGGCATGCTTAAGCTGGTGTTCCAGATTATCCGGCTCAACGCGGCGAGCTTCCGCCAGCGCCGCCCGTGCCTCTTGGCCGCGCCCCATTATCTCCAGCAGAGAGCCCTTGTTGCCCAGAGCTGCCGCGTGCGCAGGATTCAATGCAATTTCACGGTCGAAGGCGCTCAGCGCTTCCTGCGCGCGCTCCATCTTCATGAGCGCAAACGCTCGCAGATTGTGCGCGTTTGGCAACTTGTCGTTCAACGCCAGCGCACGACCCAACACCGCGAGCGCTTCCTCGTAGCGATGCAAGCCATTGAGCGCCCAACCCTTGTCATGCAAGGCGTCTGCCATATCCGGCTTCAATGACAACGCCTGGTTCAGACTGATCAGGGCTTCCTCGAACCGGCCCAGCAAGCGAAGCGCAACGCCACGCGCGTAATGAAGCTCGGCAGCGTTCGGGGTCAGCCTGATTGCATGGTCGGCGGCAGCGAGCGCCGCAACAGGGTTCCCGCACAGCAGCAACAAATTCGGCAACTGACGGCTGGCTTCGGCAAATTCAGGATTGATCTCAAGCGCGCGCTGATAGCTTTCGCAAGCATCGGCATACCGCTGCACGCCGAACAAAGCATTGCCGCGATTGTGCCAGATTTGCGCGGTATCGGGCTTCACCTTCAATGCCAGATCAAATTGTGTCAGCGCAGCCTCAAACTGTTGAAGGTCAAGGTGCGTTTTTCCCAAATTGCTTAAGGCGGTGAAGTGCTGCGGAGAGATCGCCAGCGCTTGTTGATAATATTTTATGGCGCGCTCGGGTTGTCCCCGCATCGCATTCAGCATGCCAAGATATTGCAGCGCATCGGCATGCTGCGGGTCTGCTTGCAATAATTCCAGGTAAAGCGCTTCCGCCCGGTCGAGGTTGCCCTGTTTGTGAAAAGCTACCGCAGAAGTTAATAGATCGTTTGTTAAATTGCTCATTGGTTCAGGGGAGTATTTATTTGCCGGCGCAGACACGGCCGTAACGCACCGCTCATTTCATCATCAATTTCGCGGGATTTCCGACCACAGTTGTTCCTGACGCAACACTTTTAGTAACAACAGCCCCCATCCCTACGACCGCACCTCGACCGATTACAATGGGCTTATCGGTTCCATCTTTGATCACCACCCCAGTACCTATGTAGGCATGGTCTTCTATTACAACATGCCCATTGCACATTACTCCCGGAGCAAATGTTACGAAATCTCCGATAACACAGTCATGTGCAATATATGAATAAATATTCCCGTGAAAAAAACGGCCAATTTTGGCGTTAGTAGTAACGTGACTGAAACTACAAAAAATTGCTCCTTCTCCTATAGAATTTCCACTTAATGAAATGTGATTCGGAGCAATGATAGAGAATGGTTTCGCGACTTCGGCGGGAATGCTATTCGCGATCCGTTCGCGTGCGATAGAGCTTCCAATTGCAATATTGAATCTGCGCTCTGACGCCGATGCAGAAAGAAAATCAGTCATTTTCATTACGCGATGGCCATTGACCTCTTTCCGAGGAGCGTCATACTGGTCTTCAACGACAAAAACGAGTTCTGAATTATGCTCGCTTCCATTACAAATTGTTAGCCATTGCTCTGCCAAAGGCATTACTTCCCTGCCGAATCCGCCTGCTCCGATAACACCATACAGTTTCATCGTTTTTCCTTCATCGATTATTTGATCGCGTTGTTAAACGTCGTTACGGAGCAACTCAAATTTTCCGTCTCTTAAGCTCCGCAAGCAACTCCAGGCTGCGACCTTCATCGGCAGTCAAGTCTGCCAGAAAAGTGTCGTTGTTGTCGCGGATCCAGGTCAACGGCATATCCCACCAGGCCAGATCCAGCAATGCTTCGCGCACTTTCTCGGTAAAACGAAAACGAATCAGCCGTGCAGGACTTCCGGCATAAATCCCAAAGGGCTCCGAGCGAAAATTGGGTGGCAGAAGCGAACGGGAGCCAATGATGCAACCATTCTCTATAATGCCCCCTCCCAGCATCATCATTTCGTCGCCTATCCACACGTCGTTTTTGATAATGGAATCGCCATACTGCGGGGGCGGCGCATTCTGCAAACCCATGCCCATAATCGAAAACATATAAGTAGAAATAGTTTTCGATTCATGCTGGCCATTAAGCAAGAACTTTAACCGCAAACCACCGGCGACAAAGCGACCGATTTTCAAACTCTGACGGTCACTGTCGTATTTCGCTATGGAACCAACGCCAAGACCCGAACACTTTCCTATATAGAAGGAACCAATGCGTGCCTCCTGGTCAAGCCAGTCCCGGAAAAAATTATTGGGGATAAAGCTGCAGCCTCCAAGTGAATATTGGATAACCGAAAAATGTTGGGCGAACGGACTGTTTGCATCAAGTCCAGCAAAATCGCTTTCAGTTCTAACGTCCATTATCGAAACATTTCCTTCCAGAAGAGTGGTTGAGGCGCAAACGCTGACAGCAGGTTTTCAAACAATAGATTTTTGGGCACTGTCGCCCACTGCGCCAGTTGTCTCTTTTATCATTCTTTTTATCGCTTGTCCATACCAGGAAGGGCATCTGGATTTGCCGTCCGATTGGCTTGGAGCGGCACATCAGTCTGGAAGCCGGAACCCATTGATTCCATTGGTCTGCCCAACAGGAATCGAACCTGTGACCCTCAGCTTAGAAGGCTGATGCTCTATCCAACTGAGCTATGGGCAGAAATCGGTATCGTGAAAGCGTTTTTGCATGCGCTCGGCCACTGGATGGCAAGCCGCATGATACGCTTTTATAAGCTCGTTTTCAATCGCGGCAGACCGAAACCGGGTAATATCAGAATAATAACTTTTCAGGATTATCCTGCTATCTGCCCTCGAAAAGCCCTATTTTACGAGAGCGATGTTAAACTTTAGCGTTTTGGAACTGCACACACTCGATAAACTCCCCTTTGCACAGATCAAGCGCAATGGTTGCCGCATTCGGCCAACCAGGCGCCTGCGCTGCGATGGGATTACCCGGAGTCATTTATGGCATTTTTGCAAAACAAAAAAATTCTGATTACTGGTTTGCTGTCTAACCGCTCCATCGCTTACGGCATTGCGAAAGCCTGCAAGCGGGAAGGCGCCGAACTGGCATTTACGTATCTCGGCGAACGCTTCAAGGACAGGATTACCGAATTCGCAGCCGAATTCGACAGCACGCTGGTGTTTGACTGCGACGTCGCCAGCGACGAGCAAATTACCGCGTTATTTGCCGATTTGGGCAAATCCTGGGATGGCCTCGACGGCATGGTCCACGCCATCGGATTCGCGCCGCGCGAAGCGATTCGCGACGACTTTCTGGAAGGCATATCGCGCGAAGGGTACCGAATCGCCCATGATATTTCGGCCTACAGCTTCCCGGCGATGGCAAAAGCCGCGCTGCCCATGCTGCGCCCGAATGCCGCCTTGCTGACCCTCACCTACCTCGGCTCGATACGCGCCATGCCGAACTACAATACGATGGGTCTGGCCAAGGCGTCGTTGGAAGCCAGTGTGCGCTATATGGCGGAATCGCTCGGCCCAAGGGGCATCCGGGTCAACGGCATATCGGCCGGCCCGATGAAGACCTTGGCGGCAGCCGGCATCAAGGACTTTGGCAAGCTTCTGAATTTCGTCAAGGCGCATGCGCCATTGCGCCGCAATGTGACGCTGGAAGACGTCGGCAATGCTTCGGCATTCATGTTGTCCGACCTGGCTAGCGGCATTACCGGCGAAATTACCTATGTCGACTGCGGTTTCTCGCAGGTCGTCGGCGTGGTTGCAGATTCCGATTGACATCGTTTCCGGTTTGCATGTAGAATGCTGCCTGTGCGTTGCAACATGCATCGCACTTAGCAGCATCGCAAACTATTAGCATTAACGATAAAGCCCTCCCGCCCCTGGTGTTGAAACTTGAACACCGTCCCGGCGCAAAAGCTTTCTGTGCCGAAATCTCTCAGAGTTTTCTTAGCTGTTTCGTTGGTTAGCGTTGCCATTTTATTGCGCTATCGCTCGCATCTCGCATGATGCTGGGCAGCGCTTGATTTTACGAAAGAAAAGAATGACTTTTGAAGCTCTAGGTTTGCACGCATCCGTACGTAAAGCGCTGGCTGAAGCCGGTTATACCAAACCTACCCCAGTTCAGGCGCAAGCCATACCCGCCGCAATCGAAGGCCGCGACCTGATGGTTTCTTCGCAAACGGGTTCCGGCAAAACAGCGGCGTTCATGCTGCCTGCATTGCATAAATTCGCAGTGGCTTCCGAACAACAGCCTGTCGCCACCGGCAAGACCCCTAATCAGGAAGCCCAATCGGCGCGTTCGCGCGGCGACCGCCCCCGTTTCAAGGCAGCGCAGCCGAAAATGCTGGTGTTGACCCCAACCCGCGAACTGGCCTTGCAAGTGACCAACGCCACCGAAAAATACGGCTCATTCATGAAGCGCGTGAAAGCGGTTTCCATCCTGGGCGGCATGCCTTACCCGAAACAGATGCAATTGCTGGCCAAGAATCCCGAGATTCTGGTCGCCACGCCAGGCCGTTTGATCGACCATATGGAGTCCGGCAAAATCGATTTCTCCCAACTTGAAATTTTGGTGCTGGATGAAGCCGATCGCATGCTCGATATGGGCTTCATCGAAGACATCGAGAAAATTGTCGCTGCCACGCCGGAATCGCGTCAAACCATGTTGTTCTCGGCTACGCTGGACGGCGTAGTCGGCAATATGGCAAAACGCATCACCCGTAACCCGCTGATAGTCCAGATTGCCGGCGGCGCCACCAAGCATGAAAACATTTCGCAATGCGTGCACTTCGTGGATGATTTGTCGCACAAGAATCGCTTGCTCGACCACTTGCTGCGCGACATCACAATGGACCAGGCGGTTGTGTTTACCGCTACCAAGCGCGATGCGGACACCATTGCCGACCGCCTGAACATCGCCGGTTTTGCCGCTGCGGCACTGCATGGCGACATGCATCAGGGTGCGCGCAACCGCACTCTGGACGGCATGCGCCGCGGTCAGGTGCGGGTGCTGGTTGCCACCGACGTTGCCGCTCGCGGCATCGACGTGCCGACCATTACCCATGTATTCAACTACGATTTGCCGAAGTTCCCGGAAGACTATGTGCATCGCATCGGCCGCACCGGCCGTGCCGGCCGCAACGGCATTGCCGTGTCGCTGGTCAACCACGCCGAAGGCATGAACGTCAAACGCATCGAACGCTTCACCAAGCAATTGATCCCGGTGAATATTATCGAAGGTTTCGAGCCGAAAAAATCGGCCTCGGCAGCGCGCTCCTCCCACAAGCCGGGCAGTTGGAAACCAGGCGACAACCGCGGCAATGCAGCGAAACCGGGCCAGCGCACTTTCAGCAAACCGGGCGCAGCGCCGCGCAAGGATGGCGGCGGCTTCAACAAGGGTCCTCGCACCGGCGACACCGGCGGCGCACGCCGCTCATACGGCGATCGTTGATTGTTTAAAGCTGCGCGCGTAAGTGAGTAGGTTGGGCTTTCAAGCCCAACCTGCCAGACTAAAAAAACGACCGCCCGGTTCAAGCCGGCGGTCGTTTTTCATTGTGCTGCTTTTCAGGTTTATTGGTAACTATTCAGCCGCTGGCGCGAGTGCGGAGTGCGTTTTGGGGAAAGAGAAAGCGCGAGCGATTCAATGAAGTGCGAGCAGGATGCGCATGACGCAAGTAGTCAGCGGTAATGAATCCGTCTACTTGCAGACGCGATCTTTTCCCAAAACGCACTCCGCACTCGCGCCAGCGGCTGAATAGTTACGTTTATTTCGCTCTCAGGAATTCCAGAAACTGAGCCGGTGCAAGCGGCCTGCTGAAGTAGTACCCCTGCATATGGTCGCACTGCTGTTCGCGCAGAAAATTTAATTGCTCCACCGTCTCCACGCCTTCTGCAATCACCGTCAGCTTCATACTGTGTGCAAGGGCAATGACGGCCTTGGCAATGGCAGCGTCGTCGGCATCGGTGGTAATGTCGCGAACAAAGGACTGATCGATCTTGAGCGAATGAATGGGAAAACGCTTCAGGTAACTGAGGCTGGAATAGCCGGTGCCGAAATCGTCGATAGAAAGCTGCACGCCCATATTGCTGAGCTTTTGCAAGGTTTCCGTTGCCGTTTCCGGATTTTCCATAATCGCGCTTTCGGTAATCTCGAGTTCCAGACAGGCAGCGCTGCAACCGGTTTCCTGCAATATCCGCGAGATCGTTTTATCCAGTTCCTGCTGCTTGAATTGGCGCGCCGATAAATTGACCGCTATTCTGCCCGCATGAAATCCCGCATCCCTCCAGGCCACATGCTGCGCGCAGGCCGTGCGCAAGACCCATTCACCGATAGGCACGATCAGGCCGGTTTCCTCGGCAATCGGAATAAAGTTGTTTGGAGCGATCATCGGTTTTCCGGGCGGCTGCCAGCGCAGCAAGGCCTCGACACCCACAATTTCACCGGTGGAAATATTCATCTGCGGCTGGTAATGCAATACGAATTCATTCCGTTCCAGCGCATGCCGCAATCCCGCTTCGAGCTTTAAACGGTCCAGCGTGCGGGCATTCATCTCATGCGCATAAAACTGGAAATTGCCCCTCCCCGCCCCTTTAGCCTGGTACATTGCAGCATCCGCATTTTTTAACAGCGTCGGGCCATCGACGCCATCCTTAGGGAAGAGACCGATGCCGATGCTGGCAGCAGGAGATAACTCGTTTCCCTGCATGTCCATCGGCACAGATAGCGCATCGAGAATTTTCTGCGTAATCATTGCCGCCTTGTCTTCCTGCGTCACATCCGACAGCACGACGACAAACTCATCTCCGCCCAGGCGCGCTACGGTATCCCCCTCCCTGATGTTCTGCGACAGCCGCCGGCCTACTTCGATGATGACATCGTTTCCGGCATCATGCCCCAGACTGTCATTGATATTCTTGAAGCGATCGATATCGATGAACAATACTGCGACATGCTTGCTCGCCCGGTGGGCAAATGCAATCGCCTGAGACAGCCGGTCCATCAGCAATAGGCGGTTGGGCAAGCCGGTTAAAGGATCGTGGTTCGCCAGATGCCGCAATTCATCCTCGATTTGCTTGCGCTGTGAAATATCCTCGGTTGCCGAAATAAAACCGGTTGGCCGGTTCCCGATCTGCATCGGTGCAACGGTCACCTTGACCCATACCAGGTGACCGTTCTTGTGAATGTAACGTTTCTCCGTTGTATAGTTGGAAATCTCGCCAGCCTGCAAGCGTTCCAACGCTTCCCGATCAGTGTTGAGATCTTCAACCGGCGTAATATCCTGAAATGAAAGTTGCAGCAATTCCTGTTCCGTATAGCCGACAATATCCAAGAGTTTCTGATTGACGCGCAACCAGCGCCCCTCTTGAGAGACATGCGCCAATCCCACTGCGGCATGACCGAACGCCGCGCGAAACCGTTCTTCGCTTTCACGCAGTTCGGCACGCGCCTGCATCGGCTCCGTAATATCTTCTACACTCAACAGCAACAGATTTTGTTCGGCAAGAAAGGAATGAAAAACAGCGCAGCGAAGATAGCGCAGCTTCTTTTCAGGGGTCGGTAAAGCGATGACGATTTCGCTCTGATGACTTTGATCGGCCAGCCCTTGCTCGATATGCTCTCTCAGCAACTGGCTCGAAATAAACGAAGTAAATGATGTGTTTTCGCATACATGCTCTTCACCGATGCCAAGCATGGCACGGATGGCGCAGTTCATCGTGCGAACCTTTCGATCCTTGTCTATGACCATCATGCCGGTTGGCATGCTGCCGATAATTTGCTCAGCATAGTGTTTTAGATAAAGAATTTCTTGCCGGTCAGACTGGATATAGGTATCCATGGCCAGAGACATATCGAAACAAATGATTTTCAGCACGGCATCATAGGTTGGCAAAAACTTATCCGGGTCGTCTTTCAGAAAATGCTGCAGGAATGCAGTCAATTCGGATAGATATTTTCGGTAGGCGCCGATATACCATTGGGGTTCCAGTCCGATGCGCTGATGCACCACGCCGACCCGCAGGCGATTCCTGACGTATTCCAGACCGTATTCACCGGCTGTAATATCGCTAAAATACGCCGCTTGCGTCTGCTTTAAACGTCCGATGGTGCCTGCGTCTGTCAACAGGGCGCGCAAGAACGGAAACTGAAGCAGGTGCTCGTAAAACGCATCGGCTAAAATATCCTTCTTTTGCTCCAGCCGGGCATGCATCTCCTTCAATAATGCGATATCCGCATCCCCGATCTCCAGGAAAGCGTGACGCAGTGCGATTTCATCCTGAGCCGGCATCATCTGCCGGGTAAAGTCGTCAATGCCGTGCATGAGGTCTCTCATGAACTATCTTTCTTGAATCTGAAACCAAATTATCACGCGCCCAACTGCCTTATGCTCAGTACCGCTTGCTACCGGTCAGCGCCAATTTTTTCGCTTTCACGGCTAAGGCCGCGCCTTTAGGAGACTCTATCCGGCGCGGTTGCTTATTTTCTTGCGTGCGTTGGGATAAAGATAAACCGCGTGATCGAACGAACTGTTCTTGCTGCGCTCCCGCAGTCAACCTGAACGCCCCCACCAATTGCGCCAGTTTTTCCGCCTGCTCTTGCATGCTTTCCGACGCCGCAGCGGCCTGTTCCACCAACGCGGAATTTTGCTGCGTCACATTATCCATTTGTATAATCGCCTGATTGACTTGCTCAATCCCCGCGCTTTGCTCGTGGCTTGCCGCCGTGATGTCGTTCATGATGCTGGCGGCATGTTTGACCGAATTCACGATCTCCTCCATCGTCTTGCCGGCATCATCGACCAATTTGCTGCCTGTCGCCACCTTGTCGACCGAGTCGCCGATGAGCACCTTGATTTCTTTTGCAGCCCCGGCCGACCGCTGCGCCAAATTGCGCACTTCGCTCGCCACAACGGCAAAGCCGCGTCCCTGTTCGCCAGCCCGTGCCGCTTCCACTGCTGCATTCAATGCCAGGATATTCGTCTGGAACGCAATGCCATCGATCACGCCGATGATGTCTACGATCTTGCGCGAACTTTCCTTGATGGAGTTCATCGTCAGGACAACCTGCTCCACCGCCTCGCCCCCTTTGACGGCGACGCCGGAGGTTGCGACGACGAGTTGATTGGCTTCCCGCGCATTGTCGGCGTTCTGCTTGACCGTGCTGGTGAGTTCTTCCATCGACGACGCCGTCTCTTCCAGCGAACTGGCCTGCGATTCCGTGCGTGCCGACAGGTCGGCATTGCCTGACGCAATTTCGACCGCGCCGCTGTTGACGAGTTCGGTCGCTTCCTTGATTTGGCCGACCAGCAACTTCACGTTGGTCTGCAAAATGCGCAACGACTGCATCATCTGAGCCAATTCATTTTCGCCGTCCGACTGAATTCTTCCGGACAAATCGCCTGCGCTCATCCGTTCGATATCTTGCCTGGCACGCTCCAGTGGCGTCACAGTGCTGCGATAGAGCAGGAAGCCGGACCATAGCGCAAAACATGCGCCCAGGATCGAGCAACCCATGGCAATGCCGGAATTTGCAAATATGCCAGTAACGAACAAGAGCGCGAGTATGACCGATGTGATGGTCACCTTTGTCTTGATGGAAAAGTTCTTCATCACATTGAGCTGTCGCAGCAGGGAACGCTTGATCGCCACGCCCTCATGCACTGCCAGCGTCTTGTCGCCCGCCTTGATTGCGCGATATGCCGCCTCTGCCGCAGCAACCTGATCCCGGCTTGGCTTGATGCGAATCGAGGTATAACCGACGATCTTGCCATTCTCCAGCATGGGCGCCGCATTTGCCTCGACCCAGTAATGATCCCCATTCTTGCTGCGATTTTTCACCAGGCCGGTCCAGGCCTTGCCGCTTTTGATCGTTCGCCAGAAATCTTCGAATGCTTCTACCGGCATATCGGGATGACGCACGATATTTTGCGGCGCCCCGATCAATTCCTCCTCGGAAAACCCGCTTATCTCGATAAAATCCCGATTGACATAGGTAATATTCCCCTGCAAATCAGTTTTTGATACGATCGTTTCCGTATCCTTCAAGATATATTCAACGTTTGTTACAGGCAGATTAGTTCTCATTAGTACCTTCCAAATTATTAGCTTCTCAGTCCAAGGGATAGTGCATTTAGGTATTACTTGGGAAAAACAGGCACAGCACTGCGAATAAGTGAATGAATCACCGATCAACAATGTTGCTATTTGGCAAGGTTAAGGCCAACTTACTTTGGAATGGGTACCGCAGGGATAGGGCGGTTTCTACTCGATAATATTTTCATTGAGACCAATATTACCGTTCATAATTAAAACATTACTACTGATTAAGATATCACAAATAATTTATTTGCGTCTAGACATGAAAACATTGCAATACATTAACAAATAAATCAGCGTTTTGCAACAAGCGTCTATACCGGCGTCGACCTGATTTTTGGCGTATCCGTCATTGGCAGCAGGTTAAGCGTTTCCTCTGCCTTGATCAACTCGGCTGCCACCTCATTGATCTTGCGCCTATGCATTCGGGCGTATATGCGCAAGGTTTCGAATGCCGTATTGCGGTTCATATGGTAGCGCTCCATCAAGACGCCGATTGCAATGCTGGTTTCACGCCCGGCAGCCAATGCGGCAGTCAACGCGCTTTCAGTGCGCCGTAAGTCTCTGATCTCGGCAGCACGCGCCAAGCCTGCCTCAATTGCCGGAATAATCTGTGGGGTATCGGTCGGTTTTACCAGATACCCAACCGCCCCGCATTCCGCAGCTTGCTTCGCTATATCGATATCGCTATAGGCCGTAAAAAACATGAATGGGATTTCAGTATGGTCCCGCAGATGCTTGGCCAACTCAATACCGGACATATTAGGCATGCGGATATCGAGTATTGCCAACTCAATTTCTTGCTCATTGACAACCTTGAGCGCTTCCTCGCCCGACGTTGCCTGGTATATTTCATACCCTCCCTGCTCCAATCCTTTGCTCAAGGTTGCCAAAATCAACCGATCGTCGTCGACGATCAGAATGCGCCGCCTGCTTGCCTGTGGCTCCCTGTTCAC
>JBIODP010000034.1:0-14512 GCA_044445195.1 Burkholderiales bacterium
ATTCTCTCGTTACCAGAAATATGTGGTCGGGATGCTGGCATTTTTGCAATTTGCGGTGATCCTCGATTTCATGCTAATGTCGCCGTTGGGCGCGGTGATCATGCCTGCGCTGGCGATTGGCCCCAGGCAGTTCGGTCTGGTGGTGTCGGCCTACGCATTTAGTGCCGGCGCCTCGGGACTGCTGACAGCCGGCTTTGCCGACCGCTTCGATCGGAAAAAAACTTTTGCTATTCTTCTATACCGGTTTCCTGCTTGCCACCTTATGGTGCGGGTTGGCGCAAAGTTTCGAGATGCTGCTGTTGGCGCGCGTCGTCTCCGGATTGTTTGGCGGCGTCATCGGCTCAATCGTGCTTGCCATTTCGGCCGACCTTTTCCCGCCGCAAATGCGCGGCCGCGTAATGGGTTTTATCCAGACGGCATTTGCCGCCAGCCAGGTACTGGGCATTCCTATCGGCTTGTACCTGTCCAATCGATGGAATTGGCATGCGCCGTTTTTGGCATTGGCTGCAGTCGGCGTTGCCGGCGGCTTGCTCGTATGCTGGCGCATGCAACCCGTCGATGCGCACCTTGCGATTCCTCAAGAACATAGTCCGTGGATGCATTTGTTTCACACCGTAACCGAGCGGCGTTATCTGATGGCCTTCGCCACCACCGCCTTGATGACGACCGGCGGATTCATGCTGATGCCGTTTAGCAGCGCGTTTGTAGTCAACAACGTTGGCATCGGCCTTGATAAACTGCCTACCGTCTATCTGATTACCGGTCTTTGCACCATCCTGTTCGGTCCGCTGATCGGCAAGGCCGCCGATGCGTACGGCAAATTTCGCATCTTTACGATCGGCACTGCGATATCGATTGTCATGGTATTGATCTATACCCATCTTGGGCCGGTCCCGCTACCGCTTCTGATTGCGGTCAACGTGATCATGTTCGCCGGTATTTTTTCGCGCATGATTCCATTCCAGGCGCTGGTATCTTCCATACCCTCGACCACGCAACGCGGCTCATTTACTGCCATCAACGCATCGATCCAACAGATGTCGGGCGGCATTGCCTCTGTCGTTGCAGGTCACATCGTCACGATTGGGGCAGACGGGAAGCTTCAGAATTTCGACACGACCGGTTACGTGGTCGTCGCATCGTCACTGGCGTCGTTGACGATGCTTTGGCTGCTTGAACGCAGTCGGGGAATTAAAGCAAGGCTGCAACGCGTTAGCGCCGTTTGAGGGCGGGTTAACCTCATCATATTTTTGCATCCTACTATAAGTGATATGTCTTGAATATTCCAAATTGTAACGTATAATTCACATTAGCAATGTATCAAATAACGGACTATCTCACCGAAGACGGGCGCTCGCCGTTAAAAGAATGGTTGGCAAGCCTTGCCGATCGTCAGGCGCGGGTGCGTGTTTTGACGCGAGTGCAGCGCATGGCCACCGGCAACTTTGGTGATTGCAAGCCGCTGGCTGGCGGCGTGTGGGAATTGCGCATCGACCACGGCCCCGGCTATCGAGTGTATTACGCCCGCACCGGCGCTACGGTGCTGCTATTGCTGATCGGCGGCGACAAGCGCAAGCAGCAGGCCGACATTGATAATGCGTTGGCGTACCTGAACGACTGGAATCGGAGAAACAGATCATGAGCAAAGCATCTCGACCGCATGACGACACAGTGGTAGAACTGCTGCGCGAGGATCCTTTTCTTGCGAATGAATATCTTGCTACAGCACTGGAGGAAGTCGACCAGGCCGGTGGACCGGAAGCGCTGTTGGCTGCACTTCGACAGATAGCCGAAGCCCAAGGCATGGCCGCTGTCGCCGAACGCGCCGGCATCCCGCGCGAAAGCCTGTACCGGGCGCTTTCGCCCAACGGAAACCCGACCATCAAGACCCTGCTGGCCGTGCTTGATGCGGCTGGTTTGAAATTGGGCGTACATCGGGCCGCTACCTGATCACTGAGCAACCCAGCCATATGACTTGACGCCCCAGCCTTGGCGGGTCGATATTTGGTCGGCTACAGGCGTTTGTCGGAAAGCGCTACGCTTTTCCATTGCCCAAATGCCCAGTAAAATATCGCTTATGAAAGATCGAAACATCGCCGCCAAGCTGCAAGTTGCAACAGTTGTGACTATCTGCGCCTTTTTTGGCGCGAAAGTTCCTTCGTTGATAGATCACGAGAGCTTGACTTCATTGTATGGAGGTATCTTTGGGGCAGGAGTTGCAGGATTCGCATTCTTTGCAGCGAATCAATTTGCGAAGCAAACGCGTGATTTTGAATCGGAGCAACCCAGTTGGCGCATCGTTCTAATGCATTTCGCGAGCATTGCAATAATGATTGCGATGACAGCCTTCACGGCGTATCTGTATTTTGAATTTCAATGGCTACTATTAATTGTCAGACTGTCGATAATTATTGGAGTAATCGCGATAATTACAAGCAAAATCGAGGATTGGACGAGACGAGAGTGAAGTAAGATTTTCATTTGTAATTGCTGTGTTCCTTGGCGTATTTGCAAGTACTACGATTTTTTGGTGACACTCGATACTGGCAAAAACCGGATAGACGGAAAATACGGTCGTGCCGGATGAATTACGCTCGGATGCTGCCGTCAACATGGTAGTCAAAGCGGATCAGGAATGAAACTTGTCTGAGCCGCAGGCGAGTTTGTTTCATTTCCCGCTTTGGCTGTCATGTTGGCGGGAACCCGAAGGGCGGCATCCTTGCGTTCGCCTTTCTTTGGTTACTTTCTTTTGGCGAAGCAAAGAAAGTGACTAGCCGCCGGGCTACCCCCGGCATCTCCCCACGGAGCGGGAAACAAGTAAGTTCTCTTATCGAAGTTAATTATCGTTAGGCAGTGGGTAGATTGGACTGCAACGCCCAACGTTTTTCCAGCGCAGACGTTGGGCTTTACAGTCCAACCCGGCTTACCTGATCCAAAAGCGTTATACGACGCATGAAATATGAGCGTACATACGTCGGAAGGCGCTACGCTTTTCCAACCTACCAAACCTGCGCGTTTTAGGCATGCGCAAAAATTCGTATGGTACAGTTCATTCAGATAATTAAAAATATCCGGACAACTGACGATTTACCGATGCAACCCAATATAGCCGGCGAAAAATTTGCGCTCATGCAGAAAATAATCATCCCTATTCCCAACCGCGACTTCGATCCGAGCGAAGTCGCGGTGACCTGGAAAACGCTGCGTGCCGCCGGTCATGAGGTCTATTTCGCCACCGCTGACGGCAGGCGCGGTTACGCCGACCCGTTGATGATCAGCGGAGAAGGGTTGGACCCCTGGGGATGGATTCCGGGATTGCGCAAGATTCGATGCATAGGCCTTTTCCTGAGAGCGGATAGATTCGGCAGGCAAGCCTACCTGGAACTGCAACAAGATCCGCAATTTTTGAAGCCTGAACGCTTTCAGGATCTTCGCGCCTCTCAGTACGACGCCATGGTGCTGCCCGGCGGCCACGCAAAGGGCATGCGGCCGTATCTTGAGAATGTGGCGCTGCAAACTTTTGTGGCCGATTTCTTCGATGCCGTCGATGCGGCCGGCCGATCAAAACCGGTGGGCGCGATCTGCCACGGGGCCTTGCTCGCTGCGCGCTCCGTTTCCGGGGTCACGCATAAGTCCGTCCTGTACGGCCGGAAGACGACTGCGCTGACCTGGAAACTGGAGCGCAGCGCATGGCATTTGAGTAAGTATCTGGCGCGCTTTTGGGATGCCGGTTATTACCGCACCTACGATGAAGCAAAGGGCGAACCCGCTGGGTACCGGGGAGTCGAGCAGGAAATCAAGCGTGCTTTGGCGTCGGACCGCGATTTTCTGGATGTCCCCAAAGGCACGCCCGACTATCTGACGAAAACCAGCGGCATGGTACGCGACCGGCCTGACGATGCGCGCCCCGCATGGGTCGTGCGCGATGGAAATTACCTATCGGCTCGCTGGCCTGGCGATGTGCATACGTTTGCGCAACAGTTTGTTGCGCTAATCGAACAATAAACACGGATCGGTTATCGCTGCAATACCGCATCCATCACGCAAAACGCCGCCATATTGACAATCCGCCGCACCGTTGCGGATGGCGTCAGGATATGCACCGGCTTCGCGCATCCCAGCAAGATCGGGCCGACGGCAACCCCGTTGCCGGCAGCCGTCTTGAGCAGATTGTAGGCAATATTGGCAGCATCGATATTCGGCAACACCAGCAAATTGGCTTCGGTCTTCAACCTCGAATCCGGCATCATCTTTTTCAGCAGCGAAGAATCGAGCGCCGTATCGCCGTGCATCTCGCCGTCCACCTCCAGGTCCGGCGCCTTTTGCTGAATAATCTCCAGCGCCGCGCGCATCTTTTTGGCGGACTCGGAATTACTGGAGCCGAAGTTGGAATGCGACAGCAGCGCAACGTGCGGAATCAAACCGAAGCGCCGCATTTCATCCACCGCCAGCAGCGTAATTTCCGCCAGCTGTTCGGCAGTCGGATTTTCATTGACGTGCGTGTCGACCAATATTAGTTGGCGATCAGGCAGAATCAAGGCATTCATCGCGGCATAGACATTGACTCCTTCGCGCCTGCCCAGCACCAGGTCGACATAATGCAAATGCAAGGCGTTGGTGCCATAGGTGCCGCAGATCATGCCGTCGGCCTCGCCCTTGTGGATCGTCATGGCGCCGATCAACGTATGGCGGCGACGCATTTCCAGCTTCGCATATTGCTCGTTGACGCCCTTGCGTTTCGTCATTTCGAGGAAAGTCTGCCAATAGTCGCGATAATGCTCGTCGTATTCCGGGTTGATCATCATGAAGTCGATTTCCGGCTTCAAGCGCAAACCGAACTGCTCGATGCGCTTCAACAGCACCGCCGGACGCCCGATCAAAATCGGTTTAACCAGTTTTTCATCCACCGCAACCTGCACCGCGCGCAATACACGCTCGTCTTCGCCCTCGGCAAAAACGATGCGTTTTTTTCTGGCCGACGCCGTCTTGGCAATCTGGAAAATCGGCTTCATGAACGAGCCGCTTTGATACACGAATTGCTGCAACCGCTCGCGGTAAGCCTGCATATCCCTGATCGGCCGCGCGGCAACACCGGACTCTTCGGCTGCCTTGGCGACGGCCGGCGCAATCTTGCTCATCAAGCGCGGATCGAAAGGTTTCGGAATAATGTATTCCGGCCCGAAGGATAAATTATTATTGCCGTAAGTGGTGGCGACTATGTCGGATTGCTCCGCTTGCGCCAACTCGGCAATCGCCCGCACCGAGGCGATTTCCATCTGGCGGGTAATGGTCGTGGCGCCGCAATCCAGCGCGCCGCGGAAAATATACGGGAAACACAATACGTTATTGACTTGATTCGGATAATCGGAACGGCCGGTCGCAATGATTGCATCGCTGCGCACCGCCGTCACTTCTTCCGGCAATATCTCCGGCGTCGGATTAGCAAGCGCCAATATAAGCGGCCTGGCCGCCATCTTCATGACCATTTCCGGCTTCAGCACGTCGCCGGCAGACAGTCCCAGAAAAATATCGGCATCCGGAATGACTTCCGCCAGGGTCCGGGCCTCGGTCTGGCGCGCAAAGCGCGCCTTGTCAGGGTCCATCAGTTCGACCCGGCCTTGATAAACCACGCCGGCCAGATCGGTGACATAAATATTTTCAATGGGAAAACCGAGGTCGACGATCAAATCCAGGCAAGCCAGCGCTGCAGCACCGGCGCCCGACACGACCAGTTTACAGTGCTTGATGTCTTTGCCGACAATTTTCAGTCCATTCAGGATCGCCGCGCCGACAATAATCGCCGTGCCATGCTGATCGTCATGAAATACCGGAATTTTCATGCGCCCGCGCAACTTGCGCTCAATGTAAAAACATTCGGGCGCCTTGATATCTTCCAGATTGATGCCGCCGAAGGTCGGCTCCAGCGCGGCGATGATATCGCACAGCTTGTCCGGGTCCAGTTCGTTGATTTCGATGTCGAATACGTCGATGCCGGCGAATTTCTTGAACAGGACGGCCTTGCCCTCCATCACCGGCTTGGCGGCCAACGGGCCGATATTGCCCAAACCCAGCACCGCTGTGCCATTGGTAATCACTGCCACCAGATTGCCGCGCGCAGTGTATTTAAACGCATTGGCAGTGTCGGTCACGATCTCTTCGCAGGCGGAGGCCACCCCCGGTGAATAGGCCAACGCCAAGTCTCGCTGGTTGGTCAGTTGCTTGGTCGGCGTGACGCTGATTTTTCCCGGCGTCGGAAATTCATGATACTCGAGTGCCGCCTGCTTGAGCTGTTGGCGAAGTTCTTCTTTTTTTTCTTTTGGGCAATCCATATTCTGCAACCTTCCTGCGTACTATCGGGATAGCCTGTCATTCTATCAGACTCACCCTCCCGCCACCATCATGCTTTCAATCAAGATCGAACCCGTCTGCTTGGTTCCCCTCACCAGGACATCGGTCCCCACTGCCGCTATTTGCTGAAACATCTCCTTCATATTGCCGGCAATCGTGATCTCTTCCACCGGATACTGAATGACGCCGTTCTCGACCCAATAACCCGACGCGCCGCGTGAATAGTCGCCGGTTACGTAATTCACCCCTTGCCCCATCAACTCAGTCACCAGCAAGCCGGTGTCGAGCTTTTTCAGCATGGCCTTGAAATTGTCGGCAGGCCTGGTCAGCGATGAAATCAACGACAGGTTGTGCGAACCGCCGGCATTGCCGGTGGTTTTCATGCCCAGCTTGCGCGCCGAATAAGTAGACAGAAAGTAGCCCTGCACCACGCCGTTCTCGACTACTTTACGACGGTGGGTCTTGACGCCTTCTTCATCGAAAGGCGCGGAGCCGACGCCACCCACCACATGCGGATCTTCAATCACTTGAATGTGCGCGGGGAATACCGATTGACCGAGCGAATCGAGCAGGAAACTGGATTTGCGATACAGCGCGCCGCCCGAGATTGCCTGCACGAAGCTGCCGAGCAGGCCGGCGGCCAACGGCGCCTCGAACAGCACCGCGCATTTCCGGGTGTCAAGCTTGCGCGCATGCAGCCTGGCCAGCGCACGCTCGGCGGCGTACCGCCCTATCGCTTCAGGCTTGGCCAGGCGTTTCGGGTTGCGCTCGGAGGAATACCAGTCGTCGCGCTGCATGTGCGCACCCTTGCCTGCGATTGGCGACACCGAAAGGGAATGCCGCGAATAGGCATAGCCGCCCATGAAGCCGCGCGAATTGGCAATCACGAAATGCGATTGCTGTGCATGCACGCCGGCGCCCTCGCTGTTGGTGACCCGCTTGTCGACCGCGAACGCGGCTGCTTCGCATTGTTTCGCCAATTCGACCGCTGCTTCGGTCGAAAGCAGCCACGGGTAATATAGCTTCAGATCGCGCGGATGCATTTCCAGCGTGTCGGCGTCGGGCAAACCGGCACACGGGTCTTCCGAGGTAAACCGCGCGATGTTGTAGGCAGCTTCTACCGTTGCCTGCAACGCCATAGGAGAAAAATTGGAGGTATTGGCATTGCCGCGCCTGACATGCTGGTCGTCGCCAAGGTACACGGTCACGCCCATGCCCTTGTCCTTGTTTTGCTCAATGGTCTCAATCTTGCCCTTGCGCACGCCTACCGACAGCCCGTTACCCTCGCTGATTTCCACTGCGGCATTGGATGCGCCTTTTTCTTGTGCGTATCGCAACACATCGCGTGCAAGTTGCTTCAATTGGTCTTGACTATAGCTGAATACTGTATCGCTCATGAGCTCGTTTTCTTCGAAATTCGTATAAAACAGTTATGATAGCAGTCGTTTACAGAATGATCCTATAACACCATGCCAAATCCCAATCGAGGCTCTTGCGGCTTCCAGTCCAGCGAATTTGAGCAAGAGTACGATCGCCCCTCCAAATCGCAGCTCAAACGCGAAATGACTGCCCTGCAAAAACTGGGCGAAGACCTGGTCGCGGAACCGCGCGACCGCGTCAAGCGTGTGCCGATGCCAGAAGATGTGCGCGACGCCATCCTGGAATGCCAGCAAATCAAGGATCATGAAGGACGCCGCCGTCAGATGCAATATGTCGGCAAGAAAATGCGCACCTTGGACGAAGACGAGCTGGCCGCTATCCAACGCACGCTGGATAGCTGGAAAGGCTTGTCCAAGGCCGATACCGCCGCCATGCATGCGCTGGAAAAGCGCCGCGACAAATTGCTGGCCAACGATATCGCCCTGACTGAATTGGTTGAACAATACCAGGAACTGGATGCGCAACATATGCGCACCTTGATTCGCAACGCCCGCAAGGAACAGGCAGAGAACAAGCCGCCTAAGGCGTATCGCGAAATTTTCCAGATTTTGAAGCAGTTGCAGGCAAAAACATCTAAGCAGAAACAGGACGAATCGGCGCAAGCTGAAGACGATGGCGATGACGATGCCGACGACTAAGGAACAGGCATGGACACGTTGCTGATCGGACTGGTTTCCATCTCCGACCGCGCTTCCGGCGGCGTCTATGAAGACCAGGGCATCCCTGCCCTACGCGACTGGTTTAGCGCAGCACTCAGCAGCCCGTGGCAAATGGCAACCCGCCTGATACCGGATGAACGCCCGGCGATTGAGCAAGCATTGATTGAATTGGTCGATAGCGGTTGCAGCCTGGTGCTCACAACCGGCGGCACCGGCCCGGCGCTACGCGACGTAACGCCCGAGGCAACGCTGGCGGTCGGCACCAGGGAGATGCCGGGCTTCGGCGAACAAATGCGGCAAATCAGCCTGAAATTCGTCCCTACCGCGATTCTGTCGCGGCAAGTTGCGGTGATCCGCCAAACGCCGAACCACGCAGCCCTGATCATGAATCTGCCCGGCCAGCCGAAATCCATCAGGGAAACCCTGGAAGGCTTGAAGGATGCCGACGGCAAGCAAGTGGTGGACGGTATTTTCGCTGCCGTGCCGTATTGCATCGATTTGATCGGCGGACCGTATATTGAAACCAACGAAGCGGTTTGCAAGGCATTCCGGCCGAAGTCGGCAATACGCCCAAAATAAGGTTTACCCAGAAACCGTCTTCGCTAAACCAACTCTTTCCAACCCATTTCAACGCATTTCAATCAGCCGCCATGACACCACCATTAGAAACCATCCAGATCGAGACTGCCCCCAATCCAAGCGCCGCCGTCATATGGATGCATGGGTTGGGCGCCGACGGTAACGACTTCGTGCCGCTGGTCCATCAATTGAATTTGCAGGGGTGCCCCGGTATTCGCTTCATTTTTCCGCATGCGCCGCTTATGCCGGTAACCATCAATGGCGGTTTTGTCATGCGTGCCTGGTACGATATACTCGGCGCCGACATGGTCATGCGCGAGGACGAGGCCGGCTTGCGCAAATCGCAGAAGTCCATCGAACAGTTGATTGCCAATGAGAAAGCGCGCGGCATCGCCGCCGACCGCATCGTCCTGGCCGGATTTTCGCAAGGTTGCGCGATGACGCTGCAAACCGGCTTGCGCTACCCGGAAAAACTGGCTGGCCTGATGTGCCTATCCGGCTATGTGCCGATTCATCGTACGGTGGCGGCAGAGCGCAGCCAGGCTAACCAGGCCACGCCGATTTTCATGGCGCATGGCCGCGCCGATCCGATGATTCCCATTCACCGCGCCGAGCAATCGCGCGATCTGCTGAAATCGCTGGGTCATGAGGTGGAATGGCATGAATACATGATGCAGCATTCGCTTTGCGAAGAGGAAATCGAAGACATCGGCAACTGGTTGCGCCGGGTTATTTGAACACCACCGTCTTGTGCCCATTGAGCAGGATACGGTGCTCGGCAAACCATTTTACCGCCCGTGCCAATACTACGCACTCGACGTCGCGCCCGATTGCCGTCAGCGCTTCCGGATTCATCGCATGGTCGACGCGCTCCACATCCTGTTCGATAATCGGCCCTTCGTCCAGGTCGCCTGTAACGAAATGCGCGGTTGCCCCGATCAATTTGACGCCGCGCTCATGTGCCTGGTAATACGGCTTCGCGCCTTTGAAGCTGGGCAAAAACGAGTGATGAATATTGATTGCCCGCCCGGTCAGCCTGTCGCACATCGACGGAGATAGAATCTGCATGTAACGCGCCAGCACGATCAGGTCGATATCATGGGCGTCGACAATCTCCAGTATACGTTCTTCCTGCTGGAGCCTGGCATCCGCCGATGCGCCTGCCGCCAACGGCAGGTGATGGAACGGAATGTTGTAGCTGGCAGCCAATTGATAGAAGTCGGTGTGATTTGAGACAATCGCAGGAATCTCGACCGGCAACAAGCCGCTCTTATAACGAAACAGCAAGTCATTCAGGCAATGCCCTATCTTGGACACCATCAGCATCATATGCGGCTTCTTGCGCGCATCGTGCAATTGCCAATTCATTTGCATGGTGAGTGCCAACTCGGCGAACCCGGTGTGCAATGCCGACTCGGTGACAGCCGCATCTTCCGCGGAAAAATGCACGCGCATGAAAAAAGTCTGCGACTGAGCATCGCCGAATTGCGCAGAATCGATAATATTGCAGCCGTGATCGGACAAAAAGCCCGATACGCGGCGAACAATTCCGCGTTGATCGACACAGGACAGCGTAAGAATGTATTCCGGATGCGTCATGGTCGTCAGCAGAGAAAAGGCGTGATGCGTGTCCCCCGATTAGTCGGCCGAATTGGAATCCGGAATCAAGGCTTTAGGGCTGGCGGCCCCATCCATCTGCACATCGCCGGACAACTGTCCGCCTTCTTCAACGACCAGCTTGCCATAATGAATTTTTCCGGAGACCTTGCCGGTCGAAAAGATGACCAGCTTCTGCCGTACGGTCAATTCACCATCGAATTCGCCGCGAATCTCGGCAATATCGATTTCAGCCGAGCCCTTGAATGCGCCTTGCTGGGCGATCTGGATGACGCGCGAGAAAATTTTCGCCTCGACAAAACCTTCGATGACGATGGTATCGCAATCGGTGATTTCAACGCCCTTCAACTTGATATTCGGGCCGACGATCAACCGGCTGCCGGCAGCGTCGGTCGCCGGGGCAGCCGCAGGCACTGCTTTAGGAAGTTCCGGCGGCGTTACCTTCGGGCTGTCGGGTGGCGTTGCTTTCGGGATATCCGTCGGCGCTGCGGATGTCGGAGAAAACTGCCGGGTCACGCCTGTTTGCCCAAGCGTGCCGCCAGGCGCGCTGGTCGTGCTCAGGGCTGGATTTAACGTATTGCTGTCTCGTTTGCCAAAAAGCGAATCGGATCGAAGCATGTTTCCTCCTGGGAATCTGCGAACTTGTCAAAAAAGTTCAGTATATGTCGCCTGATTATTTTAAGCGATTTAGTTGCGAACCACGCGCTTGTATTCGTTGGTGCGGGTATCGATTTCAATCGTGTCGCCCTGATCGACAAACAACGGCACTTGAATGGTATGGCGATTCGCCTCCAGCGCATTTTCAATCCTGGCTTCTTTCAACACATTGCCGGAAGTATTACCCTTGACTGCAGGCTCAGCGTACACCACCTGACGAGCGATGGTAATGGGCAACTCAACGGAAATCGCTTTGCCGTCATAAAAAACGGCTTCGCATTCCATGCCGTCCTTCAGATAATGCAATGCATCGCCCAGATTCTCTTCTTCAATTTCATACTGGTTGTATTCTTGGTCCATAAATACGAACAATGGATCGGCAAAATAGGAAAAAGTCACCGGTTTTTTATCCAGAACAACGACCTCGAACTTGTCGTCGCCGCGGAACACGTTTTCCATCGGCGAGTTCGTCAGCAGGTTTTTCGTCTTCCATTTGTAGGTGAAGCCCGTGCGGCTGGAACCATTGACATCGGAACGCAGCACGATAAAAGGCTTGCCATCAACCATGATAATGTTGCCAACACGAATTTCTTTTGCGGGTTTCATAAATGTGCGTAAAAATTAAGTTATAAAGTTACCGGTCGCCTCATGGCTAACGGCATAGTAAGCTCGCGATTAATCGGAAAAAGCCATGAATTAACCAGGAATTAACCGTATATTATACTTTGTTTTCTTCTATTACCGACTCAAGAGAGCTGGCAAACTTGAGCAAATTGGACGCCAGATCGCCGTTTGCCAGCAACTGTCGTTGCCAGTCGGCAGCCCTGCATGCCATTTCCGGCATGTCGGCCTGAAATGACGGCCACAGCGCAGGCCACCCGCTTTGCTGCTCGCACTCTTTGCACTCCTCGGTCCCGGCGCCATTCCAGACCAAAAAGGCGGCAGTCAAACTCTCCAGGTCGGCTGAATAACGTTGTAAAAACGCACGCAGTTTCACGTGATGCAGATTTTTGTCCTGGGAGTAAATATGCCAGATGAACGGCTTGCCTGCCCACTGTGCGCGAACAAAGGAATCTTCTCCCCGCACAAAATTGAGGTCGCACGCCCATAACAGCTTGTCGTAGTCCGGTTGCGCAAGAAAAGGCATGACATGCACGGTAAGCGCGCCGCAGGTTCGCGTTGCCCCCGGTTTTGCGTCACCCCCCAGAAACGCTTGAATCGCCTCGACCGCAACCCCTTCCGGCACCAGGCAAGTAACCGCCGTATTACCGCTTTGCCAAGTATTGAGCAGTGCCGCGACCGGCGCGTGCGGATAGCAAAACAAGGACACCTTTAACGAGGTCATTTCCGTCGGCGTCACGCCAAGCTGCGCAAGAAAAACTGCCATGCCGGCTTGATCCGCTTGAAATTGCCGGCGCTGTTCTTCCAGTGCAGATTCATGCAGCAAGCCGCCGGTTTTGTCAGTGAACCCGGGGAAGAAAAAATATTTCGTTAACGGCAGGCGCGGATGCGGCGAGGGCAACGTATGGCAACCTTCCACCCATTTCTCTGCGCTCAAGCCTTCCAGATTGAGCCAAACCGGGCGCGGATTGCGTTCTGCCATTGCAGCAATGTACCCTTCCGGAATATCGCAACCGAAAAATTCGATGACAATATCGGCGATATCGCCAGCCGTGAATGCGCTTGCCTGCGTGCGCCAGTGGCGCACTGCCACACCGGCAAGCTGTTGTATTTCGGCGTCGAGCGCCACATCAGGACAAATTCGCTGAAAACTCTGCAAATCGTCGACCCATAACGTCACCTGTATGGCGTGCTCGCTTGCCAGTTGGCGCGCCAGGCGCCAGCAGACGCCAATGTCGCCGAAATTGTCGACTACCCGGCAAAACAGATGAAGGCTTTTGGTGGAAGGCATGCGTATAGTGAATGGCGGCGAAATCGGAAGCTAAAATCAGCAGCCGAAGTTAGCAGAATATATCAATACCAATACAATAAGGGCCGCATAAAGCGGCCCTTATCGATTACCTACCGGCTCGCTGCTACCGGTCTTAGAATGGCGTCCCCAGGGGGATTCGAACCCCCGTACTCACCGTGAAAGGGTGATGTCCTAGGCCTCTAGACGATGGGGACAGAAATCTGTCTTTGCTTTCAGCTGACTTCTTCAATTAATCCGTCAGCTGATCGGCTATGCCTTACTGCCATTTCGCTGGTGGAGGTAAGCGGGATCGAACCGCTGACCTCTTGCATGCCATGCAAGCGCTCTCCCAGCTGAGCTATACCCCCCTGCGCAGAAGCGAGATTATAGCAAAGAATTTGCCCGTGTGTAAATGCCGATTTTAAAATCAAGCCGGCGTTACGCTAAATACTTGTGCAAGCGCGCCAATACGATGTCGCGGCCGAACAATTCAATCACCGCATCGATCGCCGGCGTTTGCAATTGCCCGGTTAAGATCAGGCGCAACGGCATCGCCAACTGCGGCATCTTCAACTTGTTCGCAGCAAGCACCTCTTTAAGCAGCGCGGACAAGGCTGCCTTGTTCCACTCGACATCCTTGCACCGTCCGGCATACTCGACCAACGCCGGCTTGACGGCTTCGGTCAGATGCTGGGTCAGCAATGCTGCATCCGGCATCGGCTGGCGATAAAACAGGTGTGCGGCATCGGACAATTCGTTGATAGTGTTGGCGCGTTCCCTCAGCAGGGCGATCACTGCCTGCAGGTTCGGGGCGCCATCCAATGACAAACCCTCGCTTTCCAGCCGTGGACGCACTAAACCTTCCAGACGCGCCAGATCGGCCAGCTTGATATAGTGATTATTGATCCAGTCCAGTTTTTCAGAATTGAATTGCGCTGCCGATTTCGACAAATGATCGAGATCGAACCAGCCGCAAAACTGTTCCATCGAGAAAATCTCGTCGTCGCCATGCCCCCAGCCGAGGCGCGCCAGGTAGTTCAGCATTGCCTCCGGCAGATAGCCTTGCGCCGGATAGTCCATCACGCTGACCGCGCCATGACGCTTGGACAGTTTTTCGCCGTCCGATCCAAGTATCATCGGCAAGTGACCGTATTGCGGCAGCGTTGCGCCAAGCGCGTTCAGGATATTGATCTGGCGCGGGGTATTGTTGACATGATCGTCGCCGCGTATCACATGGGTAATGCGCATATCCCAATCGTCTACCGCAACGCAAAAATTGTAAGTCGGCGTGCCGTCCGGG
>JBIODP010000035.1:0-14385 GCA_044445195.1 Burkholderiales bacterium
GCGCCCATTCGGATGGGTGCCGCCCTGCGCTGCTGCCAGCACGTAACATTGATTTTCAATGGCGCGTGCGCGCAACAGGGTTTCCCAATGGGACTTGCCCGTTGTGTAGGTAAATGCAGCCGGCACCACAATCAACGTACATTCTCCCATTGCACGATACAGTTCAGGGAAGCGCAAGTCATAGCATACCGACAGGCCAACCTTGCCGAACGAACTTTCAAATGTCGCCACCCGATGCCCGGGTACGATGGTACGCGCCTCGTCGTAGGATTCGTCGCGTGTGCTAAAACTGAATAAATGAATTTTGTCGTAGCGCGCCGCCCGGGCGCCGGATGGATCGTATACCAGCATCGTATTCAATACTTTGCCCGCTTCCGGCGAGATCAGCGGCAAGGTGCCACCGATCAGCCAAACTTGATGTTGTCTTGCCAGATCCGCCATCAATGCCTGAACAGGCCCTGCATCCAAGTGCTCTGCATGGCCGATCTTGTCGGTATCGTGCATGCCCATGATAGACCAGTATTCCGGCAGCAACACCAGTTGCACCCCTTGCGCTGCAGCCTGCGCCACCAGACGGCGCACGACGGCAATATTCTCTTCCATTACCGGTGTCGACACCATTTGCACGGCCGCAACGGAAGTGATGACATTAGACATGATTATTTCTCGCTTTCAGCGGGAATCGCCGAATCCGGCTCGCTCGGATGCACGTCACCGCTATTGCGCAACGAGGTGTATACGGGCTGTTTCCACGATCCGGTAACCTGCCATTCCTTCGTCAATGCCTTCATCAAAGGCACCCGCAGAAACAACTGCCCCAGAAACGATCCCAAACCGATCACAGGGTTTACAGCCAAACCATACACTACCGACGCTGCCCCCGCATCCAGCTCCGGAATAATCACTATATGCAGATTCTCCGTTTCCTTGTTTATATCGGCGCTCCCGTCCATTAACACAGTTGCGTCCAAACCCCGCATTTTCAAGTTGTCGGTGCTGACAATACCTTTGGTAATCGTTGCGCTCATCGTTATGCCGTCGAATGCAAAGCCTTCTGAAAATACATCCCGAAAATCCAAGGTCAGGCGGCGTGGCAGGGACTGCAAACTCAGAACGCCCAGCAATTTCGCTGCGCCCGGATTCGATTTAAGGAACTGCCCGGATGCCATATCCAGCGTAAGTTGTCCGGACAAACTCGGCGAATCGAACGAATACGGCACCCCTTTCCAGTTGAGCTCGCCATTCATCTTGCCCTTGCCGCCACGCAACACATTGGCAAATCCAAAACGGCCAAGCAAGCGACCCGCATCGACCACATCCAGCGTATAGACCATGCTTGACAGGCTATCGCCATTCCTGGTCACCCATTTGCCGGTGGCTTTCAGTTCGGAATCCGGATTAATGACCGATAATTTATTAATACGCCATTCGTTGACGCCGGCCGTGCGCACATTGTTCGCAACCAATTCGAGCCGCCCCATATGTTTGTCCAGCAGCTCAAAATTATCGGCAATAATATCGAGAGCCGGGATATCGTTCGTTGTATTTTTCCCTCCCAGCAATTCGGTCACCTCTGAAGCGACTGCCTGCTGTATGATCAGCGAAGATAAACGCGCGGTCGCCCTGCCTTTGCCTTGACCGGCGTTGGCGGCGTAGGTGATATAACCGGATGTCTGTGCCGATTCGATATTGGCCTGCCACACGTCTTTATGCAGTGTTGCGCCCAGCACCACATTGTCCAGTTTCCTTCCGAATATGATGAATTCCGTGGCGCGCGCGGTCAATATGTCGGGGGAAACATAATTTGAGAGACTCGCGGCATCCGAGGGCGCGCCCTTTTCCCTGGCCTTGTCGGCGGAGGAAATCGATGCCGCCAAATCGAGCCATGCATCGACGTTGAGCGTTTTCAGGCTGACGTTCAAACGTAATCCGCTATCGGGTTCTAAAGCTGGTGCATTCACGCCGATACCGCCGCGCACCAGGCGCCAGGCGGCATTGGGTCCAGCGATTTTCTCACGTTCGTAGTGCGCGGCAAGACTCGGTCCCAGAGAAAGTTTGATTTCTTCACGTGAGGTGGTTTCATCCTTGGCTGCAAGCCCGGTCAGTTCAAACCTGGCAGGCAAAATCTCATTGGCGTCTTTGTGCAACGGAACCGGGAAATTGAGTGCAACGCCTTGCAAATTTGAATCCACCAGAATATCGGTCCATTTCTTTTTTATATTGATCGATACTTTATAGCGTGTACTGCCAGTGACGCGTTGAGTCAAGCGCTGCATGGCGGGCGGCGCAAATTTGCGCAAACCTTCGGATGTCAAGATACCCTCGGCCTTGATTGTCGCAGCATCCGAAGGCCCGCCGCCTGACACCGTAACCGGACCGCCGAGGAAATTGGCGCGGATGCCGTTCAGATTAAAACCTTTTTCGCTGAATTCCAGAATTCCGGTTGATGCTGTTAATGATGGTATTCCGGCGAGCAAATTGATATCATTGTTAATGAATTGCAACTTTCCTTGCACTTTCGTTGCATTCACGTCGGCTAACGGCAACCGCAATTTCAACGCCAGTTTGGCGTTTCCGTTTGCCCTGGTGTCATCGGTGAACCCGTTGATCATTTCTCTGACCGCACTATCTTTGGTATAACCGACAAACTCCTGCAGCGGCCCGGCTGCATTGCCGTCTATCTCAAGAACATTTTTGGGCGACACCAGGTCCGCGATCACTGCCTTCACCGCCGATAGCGCAACGCGATGTGTTTTGGCGCTCTCCCCGTTGATTTCCATGCGTGTGCGATCAAATGCAATGGTGCCTTGAATATCCTCCAACAGCGGCCACAATGGCGCGTTACTGCCTTTTAATGTGTTGCCCGGCGCATAAATCAAGTTGCAGTTGACGAGTTTGCCAAACACGGTGAATTCGCCTTTTGGCTTCTCCGTTGGCGTCTCAGTATGAAACGGGAAATCCTTTAAGTCGCCCTTCAGTCTGACTGCAACGTCGCGGGCACTACCGCCCACCAGCGCGCCGGTCAACCAGTTATGCAACTGGTCAGGCGTCTGCAATGGCAGGTAACGGCCGATTTTTTTGATGTCGAACTCGGAAATATGCCCAGTAATATCAACAATTCCAGGTGATTTACCGGTTTCCTGATTCAATTGCATCAGATCGGTCCCGGAAAAGGAGGCCGCCAGCCCATCCTGGTCAACGTCCAACTTACCCACCTGCAACAAAACTTTGTCCTTGTCCTTAAACCTCCAATCGGCTTGCATCGTCAGTTTATTGAAGGGCATGAAAGGCTCGGCAAAGACTCCGGGCAACTCCACTTTCAATTGATTGGCGGCCAGTTCGATCTCCCCGCCACGGTCGCTCATTGCCACTTGACCGGTCAGATTGTCGAAACCGGGAATCATGGGCAGCGCCACCAGCGCCGGTAGCGCCCCGACTGCGGGCCGGGCCGGACGCGCGGCCTGTGCCTTCACGGACAAGCCGACGAATTGCCCCTTGATGTCATACGTCTTGATTGCCGGATAGTCGCCTTGCCACTGCGCCGAGAAATTTCGCAACTGGCCGCGCGGCGCAAAATCGGTCAGTATCCGACGCTGATCCTCGCCTAACGGAAAACGCTCGGCAAAGTTCGCGAGCGCTTGCAAATCAAGTGCCGTCGCAGTGATCGATGTCTTGCGAGGCTGGCCGTTTTTGGCCGGTTCATAACTTTCGCCGATGGTCGTCGCCGGCAGGACCTGGCCATCAGTGGTGCGCAGCGAAAAATTCGTCAATGCGACCGAATACCCATACTCCCCAAAAGCCGACGTTCTATCTTCCGCATGCAGATCGATTGTTTCACGCAACGAGACCCGTCCGCTTACCTGCTGAAGGCTCAAGGTTGGCAAGTCTTTACTGAAACGGACCGCTGTATCCGCCAACATCAGGTCGACCGTCAGATCGGCAACTTTGGCGTGATCGAAATCCAGCCAGGCGCGTATCGATCCATGCCCTTGCTGGACTTGAACCCCTGACGGGTAATCAACATAGGCATTCCACAAGGCCAAGTCCGTATTGTGCAAATCCGCATACAATGCGCCTTTCCATCGTGACGCATCGGCAATCCTGGCAGCAAATGAAGGATGAACAAATACTGCTGTCAAATCGATGGGCGTTGCCAGCGCTGCCGGTGGCGTCGCCGTGAGGGCAAGTTCATGATGCAGCCACCGATTTCGCAGCGTCACATTGACATCGTTCAGCAGCAGTTCCCGGGCGCCGCGCTGGTTGTCGTTCCAGCGCACTCTGCCGCCCCGAACCACAATTTCGTTTTGCGACAGCATCCAGTCGGCTCCCTTGCTCTCGGCACTGGCCTGGGTGGGCACTAAAATGCCGGCCACATACAGATTACCGCCTGCATCGCGCCAAATATCCATATCGGGGCGCTCGATTTCAAGATGCTGCAATCTTACCGTTCCCAGAATGACCGACCACCACGATAGCGTGGCCGAAACAGTGGGCAAGGTGAGCGCTTCGCGGCCTAATTTATCCCTTATGACGACATTGCCGAGCGATAAACGGGGCCGCAGACCTTCCCATGAAGCATTCAATGTTCCAATCGACAGAGGCTGACCGACGGCGCGCGTGGCCAATTGCTCGATGTCCGTCTTGTAGAGGTCGATATGCGGCAGCACCACGTACCGCAGGGCCAGGAATAACAGGCAAAAAATGAAATACGCGACCACTGCCGACTTGAGCAGCGCACCGATAACATGATGACTCAGGATATTGGCGTAAGCATAACCCTCTCTTATCTTGTGCCAGCATAAGATAAGACGCGATGTTGCCTGTAGATGGGTTTGGTCTGCGGACATCAATCGGAAAGGCAAATTGGAGAAGGAGTCAGCGTAGAATAGCTTAGGAAAATCGTCATCGATTGCGAAGCATTGCGTTGAAACACTGCGTTAAATTTAAATTAAATGGCATGTCAAAAACATTCTGACCAATACTTTGTTGTGACCAATTCTACCTTGCCCCCTGTTGTTGCCTCGCGTTTTTTCAAACGATGGGCCGATGCCGACGCCATCCGCGTCGAGACGGTTGCCGAGCTTGCCAAATTATCGCTGAGCCCGACGATTTTTTCACAAATATTACAAAAAGACACAGAAAACCAGCTTTCCCTGCCCACCGCCATGCGCCGCCTTCGCAATACGGTCGTCGCAACGCTGATTGCGCGCGACTTGGGCGGCTTAGCCGATTTGGCAGAAGTGGTCGATACCATGACCGCATTTGCCGAGTTTGCGGTACAGACGCACCTCCTGGCGATCAACCGGGAAATGATCAGCTTGCATGGCACGCCGACAGGCGACGATTCCGGCGACCCGCAGGGCTTAATTGTACTTGGGATGGGCAAGCTTGGGGGCCGGGAGTTGAATGTATCATCCGATATCGACCTTATTTTCACCTATGCGGAGGACGGTGAAACGCTTATCACGTCACCCGAACAAAAGCAATTGTCCAACCACGAATTTTTTGACCGGCTTGGCAAGAAGCTGATTGCGGCGCTGTCCGAGATCACTGCGGACGGATTCACCTTCCGTGTCGATATGGCGTTGCGGCCCAATGGCGCATCCGGCCCGTTGGTTGCCAGCTTCGGCATGATTGAGGAATATTTCATCGTTCAGGGCAGAGAATGGGAGCGCTATGCCTGGGTTAAAGCGCGCGCGCTGACCGGACGCAAGTCGGAACTGACTGCGCTGGAGAGCCTGATTTACCCCTTCGTCTATCGGCGCTACCTGGACTTCGGCGCAATCGACGCACTCCGCAGCATGCACGCTCAGATCCGTGCGGAAGTCAACCGGCAGGAAATCAGGCATCCGGAGCGCAGCAACAATGTGAAGCTGGGACGCGGCGGCATCCGCGAAATCGAGTTTTTAGCCCAGGTGTTCCAACTGATACGCGGTGGACGCGATGCGGCGCTGCGCGAACGCTCAACGCGCGGCATTTTGAGAATCCTTGCCAAAAAACAATTGTTAACCCCCGAGGTAGTCGAACAATTATTGCAAGCCTATGCCTTTCTGCGCAATCTGGAACATCGGTTGCAATATCTCGACGATGCGCAAACCCATATACTTCCCCCCAGCGAAGCCGACCGCCTGACGATTGCTCAAATGATGGGATTTGCCAGCGTAGCCGATTTACTGGCCGAACTGGATATTCACAGGCATTTTGTCTCTGCCCAATTCGACACCATTTTTCGCGACAAAACCTGTGGCCGCCCGTGCGATGCCGAGGCCGGGACCGCGACCGCGAGTGGAACCGGAAGCGCAAGCAACATCGCCGTATCGGATCTGAGCACCCGCAACGCAATTACCACGCAGCTGGCGGCACTTGGCTTCGATGACGCGCCAACCGCCGCGCAACGCCTGCTGGCCACCCTGCAATCGTCACGCCTTCAAGCCTTGCCGGAAGCCAGCCGCAACCGGTTGCTGGCACTCGTCAACGCAGCGTTGCCCATCATTGCGCAGAAGGCCGATGCCCGTTCGGCAACCATGGGACGCCTGTTGGACTTTTTTCAGACGATCGCGCGCCGGGCTGCCTATCTGGCGTTGCTTACCGAGTATCCGTATACGCTGGAACGCGTGATCAGGATGATGCACGCCAGCGACTGGGCGGCCAAATATCTGACCAGGCACCCGCTGCTGCTGGACGAATTGCTGGACGACAGAACCCTCAAGACCGAGCCCGACTGGCCGGCCTTTACACAAGATTGCCAACGGCAACTCGATGAGACAGAAGGCGACATTGAACGGCAAATGGATGTGCTGCGTGAAATGCATCACGCGCAGCAACTGCACCTGCTGGTGCAGGATCTGGAAGGCGGCCTCAGCGTTGAGCATCTGGCCGATTGCCTCTCGAAACTGGCCGATATCATGATTGCGGCGACGATTGGGGCCGCCTGGAGAACGATTGCCAATCGGCACCGCGAAACGCCGCAATTTGCCGTCATAGCCTATGGAAAACTCGGCGGCAAGGAACTAGGTTACGCCTCCGACCTCGACCTGATTTTTCTGTATGAAGACGAGCATCCCGACGCGCCGGCGCTGTATGCCAAACTGGCGCAACGCTTCATCGCCTGGATGACCAGCCATACGCCGGCCGGCATCCTGTTCGACGTCGATATCGCGTTGCGGCCAGACGGCGCCGGCGGCCTGATGGTCTCTTCGCTATCCTCGTTTGAAAAATACCAGTGCAGGTCAGCATGGCTATGGGAACATCAGGCGCTGACCCGCGCACGCTACTGCGCCGGCGATGCGGCAATCGGCGCTTGTTTTGAAGCGATCCGCGAAAAGGTCTTGCGGCAAGTGCGCGATAACGCCGTCCTGAAACAGGAAGTAACCGCGATGCGGAAAAAATTGCGCGACGCCTATCCGGCCCGACCGCCGCTATTCGACTTGAAGCACGATATCGGCGGCATGATAGACATTGAATTCATCGTGCAATTCCTGATCTTGCAGCATGCCGCCCACACTCCGCAATTAACCGCCAATATCGGCAATATTGCCTTGCTGGCTTTATGCGGCGAATGCAGACTGATCGATGCGGAATTGGCAAGCGGAGCAGCCGACGCCTACCGCAAGTTTCGCAAACTTCAGCACCAGATCAGGTTGCAAGGCGCGGAACGCGCGCGCGTGGAACCGACGCTGGTTGAAAACGAAGTGAAAACCGTGGTTCGGCTTTGGCAAGCGGTTTTTGACGAGCGATCATCCACCTCGTCATAACCGCCGATCGGCAATGCGTTTCAGCATGCGCCATAGTGCAAAAGCAAAAATCAGCACCACCAGGACCGACATGGACGCCAGCAGAAACGGGTGATCCGCCAGAGCGAACCATATCGTGGTCCAGATCGGCAATGCGCCAAGCTTGTATATCTTGCCCGCAAATATGCTCTCGACATTGCCGCCGTAAAACAGAACCACGCTGCCGTGCATAGACTGTGTCACATCATCGCTGCGCAGCGTGTCCAGCAACTGCATCATGTCCGCCGGGTCGACTGCCGTCACCGCGACGACGCTGCGACGCGGCGTTATCGGCGACTCGAATCCGAGCAATGCCGCCAACGGGCCGTTTCCCCTGACATGCGTCTGTCGTTTTGGGTCTGCCGCAGGGTCATTGGAGATACCCAGCATTGAGTAAAATCCATCAAAAACTCCCGCCGGTTTGCGGATTTTGCGTTGCGGTCCTGCGATGATTGCGGGAAGATGGCTGCTCCATTTATCCAACAGCACCTGGCTCGACACTGTCCCGATCAGCAACATATCGCGATCCGTGAATGCGGCTTGCTCCGTTGGGCCGACCACATCGACCCGCGTCGCCGGATAGCCGGTGGATTCGCCCATGCGGCCCATCAAGGTGAGCATGACCTTGATGTCTTGCGCCGTTACGGCCTCGGGCAATACCACGACGGTTTGCGCGAGGTCCGCGTATTCCGTGAATGGGAAACCGGACGTCGCAAAATAACCGAGATGGGGCATTTCCGCATAATGCGGAAAGCCGGAAAAGTCGATTTCCGAATTGGGATCGATCATCGCAACGATATTGTCGATTGGCGTATCCCGGCAAGGACCGGCAATATAATCGCCGAACGTGAATGTGTATTGCAGTTGATTCTTTACGCCCAGCTTGAAAGCGGGAATCAACAGTTGCTGGGTGTCGCCAAGCAGTCCGCTGTCAAGCAACGGTATTCTCAGCCGAGATTCCGCGCCTTGCCCGGAGAGACGCAGATTCATGGCCTGCACCGGCTCGCCGTTAATGCTCATGGCGAGCTGCGAATCGCCGGTGCGTATCATCGGCGTGTAGCGAAACCGCAGATCGACCGGCACGCCGCGGCTGTGCCAGGTAAACAGATCGGGAGGCACGCGCAAGCTCACCAGCACCGACTCGGGCATATGGCCGTATACCTGCAACTGCTGCGGCGAATCGACCAGCTCGCCGAATTTCGTCGGTCGATCGAGCCTTATCCAGCTCGGCGCATCGTAAGCATGGCGCAACGCCTGCTGGTGCGATTGGGTGATCGACACATGCGTGCCGGACATGGCGGCATTGCCGAGCACCAGTGCATTGGCCGCAATTTTCAAGTCGTCGCCGTCGCGCCCGCTCACCAGCAGCAGCTTCGAATATCCATCGCCCGGGTTGGTGAGGATGGACAGTCCGGGGCCGGTAAACGGCGCCGCCTTGCTTAAGAATCCCGGCCGTTCGGTGTTCGTTGCGAATACCACTGCATGCCCTTTCGGCACAGCATCGAGGTAAGCGGCAAAATGGGCGCCGCGCCAGCTTGCCAGTTCGCCAAACCAGGACGCGGTGATGGCCGCCGCCCGAAGCGTCGCATAAGATGGCTTGGCATTAAAAATGAATGGCAGGTCGCCCGCATTCGGCGCCAGCAAATCGAAGAACGGCTTCGGCAGCAGAGCCAGGTCGCCGGCGACCTCAACCGGTTGAACCGTCAATAGAAGTTCGCTTCCGCGCTCGACATCCGCCCAAAGATTGAGGTGCAGCGGATCCTCGCATTCTGCTGTGTAATGGCCAATCAGCTCCAGCGAGAGCTTGTTGAAGTCCTTGATCAAGGCCGGATCTATCTCAAGTTCGTGGGTGATCCGACGCCCCGCATTTTCTTGGGTCATCGGCAACACGCCGATAATTTCGCCATTCAGCAAGACCTTGATGTGCGATTGTATCGGAATCATGACCGGCGAATAGGCATAGCGAACCTTTAACACAGCCTTTTTCACGGTTTCATCGGCGCGCACACCGAAAGTAATCGACATGGGATTATCGATCGTGCGCAGACGCGCGACCGGGTTCTTGTCGAGTTGAGGGAAGGTATACCGTCTGGCCATCATGGCGCGGTCGAGCGTGCTGCCGGGACTTTCCGGGGCGCTTTGCGCCGGCATCGCGACAACCGATGCCAGCAGGCCGGCGGCGACCAAAACGGCAATGACATGACGGAGAAATTTCATCGATTGCAAAGCCCGCGCTTCTATACACACGATGCGCATGAGCAGGAACCTGCGCAAATAATTGGGCAGGTTCCTCAGCATAGGCTATTGAAAACTGAAATAAAAGCGGATTCGGGCACGGCATCCTTATAGTTGCTCTCGTCGCGGCCCGTGCTCGGATCCAATTCCCGCGGCAAGAGCTTGCCTATGCCGTACTTATTAAGCGTTCGAACATCCAGCAGTTCGCCTTCACCGTGAGGACTAAAATAATACATCGATTGTTGCCACTCCAGCCAATGGTTCTTGCATGAAAAGACGAACAGACGCTTTTCGGAACGCCAGCCGCCGGGCTGTCCCGATTTGTACTGCAAAAGCGTCCAGAATTTTACGTAATCCGGCGGCCTCGCGATATTGTGCGAGTCGATGAATATTTCGACGCGTGCGTCTTCGCCCAACCTGACCCAGGTTACCTTGGCGAGGGCGTTTGACGATATGCATTGTGAGACGCATAACATCGTTAACAAGAGAAGCAGTCGATTCATTTTAGTTTCCATAGCGGAATCGCAGGCAACCCAGTCTCTACGTTTGCGGCGCCAGACTCGGGAGCGATACCCGGCTCTTGCCGGACCGACTGCAAGGGTTGCGTCGCGGCCTTTCCTGATTGCAGCGTGTGAACCACGTCCAGATTACGCCGGATTCGCGCATCGTAGGGCGCAATCGACACTGCTCGTTCCAGCAGAATCACCGCGGTGCCAATATCGCCCGCTTTAACTTTCTGCAATGCGAACTCATTCAACACGTATGGGTTGGCGTGATCGTAATGCAGCTGCGGCGGCAAGGAATCGGTCGCCGCCGTCGTCGTCATTTGCCACAGCGCCAGCCCTATGCAAACGCTTGACAGTACCAGACCTTGTCGACTTATAGGCATGTTCGGTCTCAAAAGTTAATACTCACAGTTAATACAACGACGCCGGATTAACCGGCTCCGGCACAAAGTTAACCGGCTTGGCAGACGTCTTGTCGATCGCGTAGCGCAGATAACCGACATAACGGTTCGGCGCATAATCCGGGGAACGATCCAGTTCGAGACGCGCGCCGAAAAACAGCCGCGAGGTTGCCTGGTATTCCCATGTCAGCGCCAGCGAGCGGCCGTCTCCATCGCTCGAGCCGCCGCTGTAAAACGGGTTGACGAAGTTGGTTGCGGATAATTTCTCCGCTTGAGCTTGCAGCGTAGCGTCGGTCGGATAAAACGGCGCCGACTGGGTCTGCGAACGCGATGCGGAAACGGAAGCCCGTATCGCATAGGAGAAGCGCGCTGTGCGTTCGCCAAACGTGACCGGCAACGACAGCGACCGGTAGCTTTGCGGACTGTAATAGCCGCCATTGCCGAACGTGTATCCGCCGGCATTTTCGCTGAAACGCCAATCCATGCCTGTCAGGCCGAATTGAAGCAAACGGTCGTCTTCATTAATGACACGCCAGGTGCCGCCTGCCATCAATTGCATGCGCGTATTGCTCATCACATTTTTACCGTCCAGACTGTGCAGACCAAACGACGACCAGCCGCCGAAGCGACCTCCGTCGTCAAGACTGAGGCCGAAACGCACGCCATTTGTGGTTACGCCGCCCCAGGTGCGGCCGGTGTTGGGGTCGGTCGCGCCGGCATAGGAAAGCATAGTGCCGGTCAGCGCACGGCGCGCAATATCGATCGAATAACCGAATGGGCCGATATCTCCTTTGTGCAGTATGCCCCCCACCACAGTCTGCACCGGAAATCCTAGCGGCGTGGTGCCGATGTCATAGCGGGTGTTATCGCGCTGCAGCGCCGCGTTCAAGGCGACGCCGCTCGCGCTCTGATTGAGCAGCCCACTGTTGCACAATGGCTGGCACAATAGCGTACTCCCAAACGTTGCGGCATTGCTCTGGTCGGAAAGATCCAGCGTGCCTGCGCTCACACGCACCAGATCGGCATGATAGGTCCAGCGCCCGCCATAGCCTTGCGCCTCCTTCCATTCGAGCGGAATTTCTGTCGCGCTGTATTGCGAGATGCCTTGCGTGCCGCTACGGGTGCGCAAATCAAGCGCCGAGGAGAACCAGGTGGTGCCCTGGTCGAGCATGTCGGCTACGCGCCGATATGCATAGCCGTTACCGAGCGTGGCAGCGATGTCGGCGGTATTCGGTGCGAGCACCACTTCGGGAGTCGGCGCCGTCTCGACAGCAGGAGCAAACCGCAATGTCGATAACGCCGGCGCCCCTCCCGAAAAACGTTGCGCGACATCGGCGGCAAGCGAACGCTGCAGTAAATCGATGGCATCGCCAAGCCGGCCTTCGCGCCGGGCCAGTTGGCCGGCGTCGGCCAGCGCGCGCGGACTGTCCGGCGCGAGATTGAGCGCCGTCGCTGTCAATTCCGTCGCGCGCGCGTAATCCTGCAGATCGATCAGGCTGCCGATCAAATCGGCAATTTGGTCCTCGGATGCGCCATCAAGATGGGCAAGTTGCCAGTCTATGCGCTGTCGCGCCTCATCAAGCCGGTGCGATGCGATCAAGACATCGATCAGCGAAGTCGCGGCGTCGCGGTTATCCGGTTTCAATGCCAGCAGCAGCCGGTAATTTTCGGCCGCCTGATCCAGCCTGCCGGATGCCCGCAGGATACGCGCCTCGGCATTGAGCAAACGTTCGTCGTTGGGATGGGTTCGCCGCGCCGGCGCAAGGGTCTGCAACGCCTGGTCCAGCCGATCCTTGCTGCGCAGCACCTCGGCATCGCGCAAAACAATGGAAATTTTGAGATTATCGACCGCGGTTGCTTGTTCCGGTGTCAGGCGCCGGTTTTCAACATCCGCCAGAATCGACGGCACGATATCATCCGCCCCTGCTCTTACCGCCAGTGCGCCAAGCTTGATGCTCCAATCGATCGAAGGCGGCTTGAGGTTGGCAAGCCGGATCGCTTGCCCGTGCGCCGATTCGATATCATCGGCGTCGAGTCGCGCATCGGCAAGATCGAGCGCAAGCCCGATGTCCTGGCCGATGGCGCGCTGGGCCTCATCGAGCAGGCGCCGGGCTGCCGCTTTTTGGCCATGCGCGGCAAGCGCCTGCGTGCGCTGGGCGACCACTCTCATCCACAGGCGCCGCTGCAAGCCGGTCATGTTGACGGTGCGAAGTTGCTGAACAATGCCTTCGAGCGTCGTCAGCGCCGCAACCTCCTGGTTTTGGTTCGACAGAAATAGCGCATACGCATAGCGCGCTTCCGCATCGTCGGCACGGCCCTCCGCAGACCCGCGCGCCAGCAGCGCGGTAAATAATGCAACGCCTTTCTTCGGCTCGCCTTTCCCGGCATACAAGCGCGCCAGGTCGTAGCGAAGCCATGGGTCGCCGGCATCGTATCCGGCGGCCTGTTCGAGCATGGCAATCGCTTCGTCGGTGCTGCCGCGTGCCAGAAAGATAGCGGCCTTTTCCTTTAATAAGGTCACCCGCACTGCGTTAGCCGTAGCGGAGATATCTTTGCGGCTATCCGCCGTCAGTGCCGCCAACAACCCTGCAGCATCCTGCTCGCGGCCGTTGCGCAGATACAGCGTGACCAGACCTCGCAATGCGCCGAGATTGGCCGGTTCAATGCTCAAGGCCGCACGCCAGGTTTTCTCCGCCTCTGCATTGCGTCCCTGCGTCGCATAAAGTTGCCCGAGCGCGACCAGCGCAGCAGGTTCGCGTGGATCCAGCGCGCGCGCTTCCTGCAGCTTGTGCCCGGCAAGGCCAAATTCGCCGGCGTCGGCGGCGTCCGACGCCGCCCGCATCAGCCCCCAAAAACGGGCGGTGCGCACCAGGGCGGGCCAGCGGCTGCTTTTTGGGTCGCGCTGTTGCGCCTGCAGAAAATAAGCCTCCGCTTCAGCGTGATGCCCCTGCCGCATGCGCAACAGCCCGAGTCCGCCCAGCAGCCCGGGATCGGTCGGCCGCCCTTCATAGGACCGCGTCAGACGCTGCTCCGCCTGCTCCAGCTTGCCGCCATCGAGCAAGGCAAGTCCATCCAGCTTGGCGCGGTAATAGGGATCCGCTAATAACTTGCTGCGCTGTTCGACTGCAAGCCTGATGTTGGTCAAATGCTCCTTGACCGCGCTGTCTTCCACTTGCTCGCCTGCCATGTAGCGTTCAATCAGCGATACGTTGGCCGTTGACGGGCCAAGCCGCAGCATCGCGCGCCGCCATACGTTGCGCGCCTGTTTTTGATATTCCGGCAGCGCGGCAATATCCGAAATCGTTTTTAACGCCGCCGGATCATCCGGTTTGCGAATGGTGACGTGTTCCGCCAGCGCCAGGCGATATCGCAAGTTGTCGGGATACTCGGCGACCAGTCGTTTCAGGCCGGCATAAGCCGGTTCCCATCCGCGGGCAGCATCGGCGACAACCTCCCAGTACTCCAGTGCAA
>JBIODP010000036.1:0-14279 GCA_044445195.1 Burkholderiales bacterium
GATCGACGCGCCGGCCGACCATTGTCCCTGGTCGCCGTTATCGAGCGAAAATCCTTCAGCGGCGGCAAATTTTCCGTAACCAATGCTTAGTGCCGCCAAGGCCAGGCTACATGCCCGAGCCATAACGCGCAGCTTCGTTCGCCGCACCGCGTTCTTATCGCTAACCTGCTTGCCTGCTTTGTCCATCCTGCCTCCCATTTTTTTAATTAAACTATTGACTATTGACTGTCGACTATTGATACCTCTCGATACTTTTTCCGTAAAAATAACTAAATTAAATAACACAACCACAGGTGACTAAATGGCTCTTTAGTCCCCAGTTGGCAAAGCTCCGCAATACGGCGAACCATTGCTTTGAATCTGGGTGAATCGAGCCTGAACGCCTTCTAAAATTTTTGGGTGCGGAAGCACGTAGAACACGTTCTCATCGACCGCCCGGAGCGTTATAGCCGCTATGTCGTCCGGTGTGAGTTTGGCGCGGCGCAAGGTTTGCTCTATTTGAGATTCGCTGGGAGGTCGGCCAGACGTCTTGACGCCGAACTTGGCTGGCCGATGTTTCTCTGACTCCGCAATGCCGGTCAGCACATAGCCCGGGCAGAGAACCGACACACCGATCATCGTCTTCTTTGCCATTAGCTCCTGGTAAAGACACTCCGACACAGATACCACTGCGTGCTTGCTTGCACAGTAGGCAGAAACCCCCATGATCGACATAAGCCCGGCTGCGGACGCAGTGTTGACAACATGCGCCTTTTTTCCTTGCTTTAGCATGCGCGGCACGAAAGCGCGAATTCCATGCACAACGCCCATCAAATTAACACCAATCACCCAGGCCCAGTCCTGCGGCGAAGTCTCCCAAATCAGCCCTGCGGACGCGACGCCTGCATTGTTGAAGAGTAATCCGGCATCTCCCGTTTCCGAATAGGTTCTTTGTGCCAGTTCCTCCACAGCCATCGGATCCGACACGTCGGTTATACACATCAATGCGTTATCCTGACCGGCTAATGCTTTGGTTTCCTCAATGCTTTCCGCGTGCAGGTCCGCCAAGACCAGACGCATGCCCCGTGCGGCGCATGCCAAGGCAATTGCTCGACCGATTCCACTGCCGGCACCGGTAATGATTGCAGTACGCCCGCTCCATTCATTCATTCTGTTTTTCCTTTCACTCTTGAAAAGGCATCTCGTTGCGAGGCGCCGGGTCAATAACTGCGTGGCAAATCGAAACTTTCAGCGATCCGATTTTTGGCCATTTCGTCTGAAATAGGCGAAAATATCATTTGTCTGTAGTCGCGGAAGTGGCGTTGCATTTCGTACTCCATCGCAAACCCATAGCCGCCTAGAATTTCCATGCCGTGGCGCGCGGCAAGCTCGGATGCGCGACCCGCGGCGATTTTTGCCATCAATGCCTCGATATGGAATGGACGACCGGCGTCCATCAACCAGGCGCAGCGATAAATGAACATGCGGGCCGTCTCGATTTCCAACGCGACATCGGCCAGGTAGTGTTGCAGTATCTGGAAGCTCCCGATAGGCTTGCCGAACGCTCGGCGGTCCTTGCTGTATTGCACCGCGTAATCGAATGCTGCTTGCGCAATACCGAGCGAAAATATGGAAGTTGAAATCCGCTCCGGATTGAGCGTGTCAATCAACTGGTACCACCCTTTGTTCTCGACTCCCAGCAGGTTCGCCACAGGAATCTCGACGTTATCGAAGAAGACGGCGTTGGTTCCGCATCCATGAATGCCGAGTTTTGGGATTTTGTGGACAGTGACTCCAGGACTCTTGGCGTCGATAATCAGTAACGACAGGCCATTTTTTCGCGAAACGGAAGGGTCTGTGATGACTAAAGTTAGAAAATAATCAGCGACATGGGCGCCCGAAATCCACTGCTTCGATCCGTTTACAATATATCGATCGCCCGAGAGAACGGCCCGTGTCTTGATGGCGCCCAAAATGTCGGTGCCGCCTTCCGGCTCTGTCATTGCAAGAGACCACTTTTGTTCTCCTCTGGCAATCGGCGGTAAATGCTTATCCTTTTGAGCGGCTGTACCCAATTTCAGCACTGCCCCGGAACCGAATTGAGGCAAACCCACACAGAATGCTGCCGCTACGGATTTTTGAGCGATTTGCTCCATTACAATGCAGACCTCTGTCATGCCTAATCCCTGGCCGCCGTATTCGGTGGGGACCATTAATCCCATGGGTCCCAAGGCTGCGAATTTCGCCAGCATATCTTCCGGCAAGAAATCGTGCTCTTCATCATATCTGCGAACATACTCGGGCGTGAGCTCCTTTTCGCAAAAGCGCCGGTACGTGTCCCGGATCATTTCTTGTTCTTGCGTGAATTCAAAGTCCATACTTGCAAAGTCCTTAATTAGACTGGATGAGATTAAATTTTGGGGTGCGTTTTTCCAGGAAAGCGCTAACGCCCTCTTGCATATCGGGTGTCGTGGCCAAGAAAACGACTGCACCGCGTTCCAGCGACATCGCTACTTCCTCCGATACGTTGGCCGATTCAGCGATAACCCCTCGAGCAGCCCGCACCGCCGCCGCTGACTTCAAAGCAATTTCGTTGGAGACATTCGCGACAGCCTGGTACATATCTTCGGCTTTGGCGCTTAAGCGATTGACAAGGCCCCACTGCTGCGCCTCGACAGCGCCGATAATTTCTCCGCGGTAGATCATTTCGCGTGCGCGACGTTGTCCTACAGCGTGTGGCAGACGCGTCATGCCGCCCCAGCCCGGCAATATGCCGATACGAATTTCCGTGAGCCCGAACTGCGCGGAATCGGTGGCATAGATAAAGTCGCACATCAAGGCCAATTCGGTGCCGCCCGCCAGGCACCATCCCTCCACGGCAGCGATGACCGGTTTGCCCAGACTCGACATAAGCGTCTGAATCGCCCCCCCGCGGTGTATCAAGTGCCATTCCGCGCTTGCGGGAGTCATGTTTTCGAATGCTTTGATGTCTCCGCCGCTACAGAAGTTTTCGCCGGCGCCGCGCAGAACCAAACAGCGTACTGAAGCATCGTTTTTGGCCTGGCCAAGAAGGTCGATGAGTTCGCGCTGCATCGGCTCGTTCAAAGCGTTGCGCGCTTTCGGATTGAAAAGTGCTACCCACAGCACTGCATCGTCGTCGCCGCGTCGCTCGACCTGAAGGTGCTCATAAGCATATTGCGGCTTACTCATGACGATGTTCCTTTGCCGGACGCCATTTTGGAAGCACTACCGTTTCGTCGATCCGGTCGAAGACCACTTCCAGAGCCATTCCGTTGCGTAGCGCAGCGTGGTCGCAATCCACGATGTTGGAAATCATGCGTGGGCCCTCTTGCAATTTCACTATTGCCGTTACATAGGGCAAATCTTCAATAAATGCAGCAGGCACGCCATAAGTGTTGACAGCGAATGCGACCAGCGTGGCAGTCCCGCTGGCTTGCCGCCATTGACTGTTATGGCTTCCACATTTTGTGCAGTACAGGTATGGCGGATGATCGATGTGCCCGCAATCCTCGCAAGTCTTCAAGACCAGTTGCCCCTGGTTCGCCGCTTCCCAAAAAGCTTTTGTCCAATCCATGGACTTGGGCAGCGGTTTTACGAAGTCTTCATCGGAAAAGCCAAACTTCTTTTTCAATTCTTCTCGCGTAATCATAGATTCACCAATATGTTCATGATGTTTATGCTTCAACCGGGGATTTGATTTCCAAGCACTGAGAAATGCGCATCCATGAATGCTCCGCCACCGCAGTTTTCCACTGCGAAGCGCGCGCCTTCCACTTGTGCTCGACCTGCCTTGCCCTGGAGCTGACGAACGGCTTCAACCAGCACGGAAAATCCAACGCCGGTTCCGGTGTGTCCAAAACTGAGAGCCTCGCCATTAGTAGTGGTCGGATATCGCCCTCCAGGTGACGTTTCTCCTGCTGCCACCAGCGCCCCGGAACGGCCAGGCTCAACAATTCCCAGCGCATCCATGAGAAGTAGTTGGATGACGGGATATGATCCATAGATTTCAAAGACGTCTATGTCCTTGACCTCAATTCCGGCGCGCTCGAACGCTCGATCCACTATCGGTTTCGAAAATTCGCGCAAGTCGATCGCGCCTGCGCCGCTCGCTCGAACGATGCTGCGGTGGCTGTAGTCCGAGGCTTCGCCCAGCAAATAGACAGGCCGTTGTTCAGGCTTGGCCAACTCGGCTCTTGTCATGACAAATGCGCTGCCGCCATCGGCCAAGACATTGCACATCAGCGCCGTGAGCGGCCAGGCGACAACCTGACTTTTGATCACATCCTCAACGGTAATGCTCTTGTCCCGAAACATCGCGTTTGGTTGCAAATTTGCCCACTTGCGGCACGCTACGCTTACTGCGGCAATCTCCTCCAGGGTGGTTCCCGTTTCGTTCATGTAGCCTTGTGTAACCATTGCCGCCAACGCGTTATAAGTCATGCCGTATGGAACCTCCCATTCGATGTCGGAGCCCGCGACGGCAAAATACTTTGTTTGCTCGTTGGCGCTGAATTGGGAAAATCGTTGCGCATGCACGATCAGAACATAATCTGCATCGCCGGAACGTAAAATGCCCTCCGCAGTTTTGCGCGTGGTAAAGCTGGATGCGCCACCTGAAATCGTCGTGGCGACGATCCTCGTATTGCGCGCTCCGATAGCCTCGGGCATTCTTCCGAAAAACATTTCGGTGTTATATTCATTGCCCATGATGTGCGCGGCGGTAATCACGCCGCCAATATCGTTCATCGATATTCCCGCATCTTGCACCGCAGCCTGTGCCACCGTGTAGCCGATTTCGAACTCGCTTCGGTTTGGATATCGACCGCACGGCACTTCGGCCGTGCCTATAATTGCGAACTCAGGTTTTGCCATTTAACTATTCCTCGTCATTAGAAGAGCGAAAAGAGAAGCGGTGATCAGCTCTCGCCGGTCTGTCGCTCAGTGAATTTTGCGCTGATGGCCATCCCAGAACCTTGCTTTCACATCCTTGCGCAGCATTTTTCCGACCACGGTTTTTGGCAGTTCCGTCCATAACTCAATGTGTTTAGGACACTTGTACCCTGCGAGCCGAGACTTGCAGAAGTCCAATAACTCCGTTTCCGTCACCTGCATTTCTGGTTTCAGGACAACTACGGCTTGTACGCGCTCGCCCCAGCGATCGTCTGGCGCAGATGCAACAATGCACTCCAACACCGCCTCATGGGTGTACAGCACCGCTTCGACTTCAGACGGGTAAACGTTTTCGCCGCCGGTGACGATCATATCCGCCTTGCGGTCCAGCAGGAACAAGTACCCTTCTTCATCCAGATAGCCGATGTCACCCGTTCTTAACCAGCCGTTTTGCAATCGCTCCCGAGTCAGTTCAGGATTGTTCCAGTAGCCCATCATCACATTTGGTCCGCGTATCGATACTTCACCCACTTCGCCTTGCGGCAATGCCTTCCCGGCGCCGTCGGCTATGCATATCTCGCCCAGCGTCATCTCGCGCCCAGCGCTCAACAGCAATTTAGCTCGCGGTCCATCCAATACGTGGTCTTCGGCGCTGAGCATCGCTACGCTTGGCGCTCCCTCCGTCAGGCCATAGCCCTGACTTATAATGGGGCCAAATTTGGCGATGCACTTGCGCAATACTTCTTCCGGAAAGGAACTTCCGCCGTAGGAAAGCATCCGCAGCGAGCTTAGATCGTGTTGATCAAGGCGCGGATCGTTGATCATCCAGTTGTAAAAAGTGGGCACTGCGTTCACAGCGGTGCAGCGTTCGGCTTCGATAGTGCGCAGCATTTCGCCGATGTCGGCGCGCTTGATCAGGACCACTTTTGCCCCCACCATGAGGTGGCACATAGCCTGCCACAAGGCAATGTGAAACATCGGCAACACCATCAGGGCGGTGTCGCCCGCCTTCATGCCCATCGCGATAATGATGCTGATATTGGCGGATATCAGGTTGCGGTGTGACAGCATTACTCCTTTGGGGAGGCCTGTCGTGCCGCCGGTATAGATGATCATTGCGAGATCGTTCTCGCCAATAGGAAGGTCTGGGAGGTTTTCCGGGCTGTTTTCGATGAGTGCATCGAATGCGAGCGGCTGCAGGCATTCCTGGTCAACTCCGATCCAGAACTCCACAGCGGGTGCGCCTTCCCGCAATTGCGGCAATATCGATTCGTACTCGGCGCCAACGAATAATGCGCGTGCACCCGAGTCCACCAGCATGTAAATCAATTCGCGCGGCGTCAGACGGAAATTCAGCGGAGTAGCCACCATGCCTGCTTTAGCCACGCCAAAGTAGTATTCGACGTAGCGATGTGAATTTTCGGCCAGCATGGCAATCCGATCTCCCGGCTTGAGCCCCAAATCCAGCAAGGCATTGGCCAAGCGGCTGGTGCGCTCATGCAAAGTGCGATAGCTCAAGCGTGTATCGCCAAAAACAACAGCTTCGCTGGCGCCATGCAAGCGCGCCTGCTTTTCCATAATCTCGCCAAGAGTAAACATAAAAATCTCCAAATTTTTATACCGTGATCGAAAGCCACTTTGTAGTCCTGCCCGTCCCAATCTTTTTGCCCGTCATTCCAATGAAGCCAGGAGGTCTGGTCAAGAAGAATGCATGCCTTTACTTAACGATCGTTCAGTAAGATGATTATAGAGCAGATTTTTTCGGAAATCCACATTTATTTTTAAATCTGCCGGAACGTGTGCGACAATATTTATGAAGCGTTTAACGAGCGCACAGCCCATAACACGTCGGATATCTTGTTTTACATACTGCAAGCCCTATGTCTACTTCCAAGAAACCAAATAAAACTTCCAGTAAACCAATTTCTGGAACGTTGCGAGCCGACATACTGGAATTGACCAAGAAAATCTTTGCTACGCAAGGCTATGCAGCCTCCTCTATACGCGATATTGCGAATCTCGCAGGCGTCACAGGCGCAGCGCTTTATTACCATTTCAAGAGTAAGGAAGATCTTCTTTGCGAAATTATCTTTGAAGAACTAGACCGCATAGCACGGGACATGCGAACCGCTCTGGCACAGGCCGATTCATCCGAAGCAGCCTTGGAGGCAGTTATTCGGGCCCACTTGCGTTATAACGTGGAATGCCCCAATGAGAGCAAAATTATTATCGAGTGCTCGCGTTACCTCAGCAAAACCAATCACGCCGCCTCCGAGAAAAAGAAAGTAGCCATCATGTCGATCTACTTGACATGCATAGAAGAGTTGACTGCCTCTGGCCGCATCAAAACCTTCGATCCGGTGGTCACCGCTTTTAATATCGTTTCCACTATAGTGGGTTGGTATCGCTGGTTTCGTCCAGGCGGACGGATCTCTAAAGCCGAGGCTTTCGAATACACGGTGCGCTTTGCGATGGCCGGGGTACTTGAGAACCGTTAAAAATCGCGCGGTATCGGGCCGCCCAGTGCAGGCATTAAGTTTACTATTTGATCGAAGGCCCTATGGGTTCAGGCCTCGCCCTTCAGGGTAATGCAGAATTTGGCGACACTATCGCGGCTTGCCCGGCGATTCCTTCGCCATTGCCTCCAGCTCCGTCTGCCGCTGCTTCATGCGTTCCATCGATTCCGCATCCAGATTAACAGGGGGTTCGTTCTGGCGCTAACTACGTCGTTCGAAGTACAATCTGCACAATGAATATTATTCTTGCACAAACGATCGGATTGCTTTGCGCCGCAATTCTGGTTGCGATCATCGCGCGTCGCTTGCATCTTCCGTACACGGTGGGGCTGGTCATCACAGGAATCGGTCTCGCGTTTGCAAACGTGCGAAGCGGGGCGATCCTCACCCACGAATTTATCTTTGACGTTATCTTGCCGCCGCTATTGTTTGAAGCGGCGCTTAACTTGCACTGGCGAGAATTGCGTAAGGACATTTTGCCGGTGCTTACTCTTTCAACGCTCGGCGTCGTTATCTCGGCCGCCGTCGTCGCGAGCGGAATGAAATATTTACTGAATTGGCCGCTTGCACCTGCGTTGATATTCGGTGTCGCAATCGCCGCTACCGACCCGATCGCCGTGATTGCCATGTTTAAAGATATTGGCGCTAAGGGCCGACTTCGTCTGCTGGTTGAAAGTGAGAGCTTGTTCAACGACGGGGCAGCAGCAGTATTATTCGCTCTGTCGCTTGCCTGGGTCGAAAACGGAAATGGCGGCATGTTAACTGGAGGAGGCATGACTCGCGTTCTGGTGTCGATGGTCGGCGGCGGGATAGGCGTGGGATTGGTTTGTGGAGGTGCGGCTGTGCTTTTCGTCGGTCGCACGGCTGACTATTTAATCGAAACTACGGTCACGACGGTCACGGCTTATGGGTCATTCCTTCTCGCCGAGCACTTCCAATTTTCTGGAGTGTTGGCGACGGTGTCAGCAGGTTTGTTGATGGGAAATTGCGGGATATTGAAAATGTCGGTGCCAAGCATTCTCTCCGGCAATGGGCGTCGTTTCGTCATGGCGTTTTGGGATTTCGCCGCGTTTATCGCTAATTCCATGGTCTTTTTGCTGATTGGCCTTGCGGTTGCAAACATCTCATTCGGCGAATTTGGCTTGCCGGCACTATTGATGACGATTGGCCTGGTTGTCGTCGCGCGCGCCGTTACGGTTTATCCAATATGTTTCATGTTTCGGCGCACGCAATGGGCTATCCCGATGCCTGAACAACATATTCTCTGGTGGGGCGGCTTACGAGGAGCGCTGGCCTTGGCATTGGCCCTTGCACTCCCCCCGGCATTTGGCTATCGCAACGAAATCCTTATAGCGGCTTTTGGTGTGGTCGTGTTTTCTGTAATCGCACAGGGACTTACCATGCCATTTCTCTTGCGAAGGATTGGAGTTCTTCCGCCGTCAGGCGACGAATGAAATTTGATGATTTATGGGGAGTCAGGTTGCAGGTGGGACAAGCGAAAACCGGCAGCACGGGTGAATAAACAATAGGGCTGCAGCCGGGTAGGTTGGGCTGGAAAGCCCAACGACAGCGATGGCATAAAACCGTTGGGCTTTGCAGTCCAACCGGCGAGCCCCCTCCCCAAAACGCACTCCGCACCCGCGCCAGCGGCTGAATAGTTACGCTACGGCGAATAAATGCGCGACATAAATGCCTTTATATACCGCGTTTCTGGAATGGCAGGATGTATCGGGTGATCCGGGCCTTGCATGCCCTCTTCGATAATTTGCAAATGACGTTCCAGGTGACGCGATGCCCCGCGTAAAATATCGACCAATTCTTCCCGCTGCAAATGCATCGAACACGAGCCCGATAACAGCAGCCCGTCCTGCCCCAGCAAGCGCATGGCTGCCTCATTGATACGACGATAGGCATTGATCCCTTCCGCCATATCTTTCTTGCGTTTGATAAATGCCGGCGGATCGACGATGATAATATCGAACCTTTCGCCGGCATCCTTCAGCGCCTTGAGAACGTCGAACGCATCGCCTTCGACACAGGTCATGCGCTCGCCTACGCCATTGAGTTCGGCGCTTTTCCTGACCAGCGCAAGCGCCGATTCCGACCTGTCGACGCACCAGACTTCCGTAGCGCCGAAAGCCGCCGCCTGCACGCCAAACCGCCGATATAACTGAAAACGTCGAGCACGCGCTTTCCGGCAGCATATTTTTTTAACCAGGCGCGATTCGGACGCTGATCGTAAAACCACCCGGTTTTCTGGCCGTCGCACAACGGCGCCAGAAATTTCACGCCGTTTTCGATCAGTTCGACGTGTTCCGGCGGCTGCCCAAATACGGCGACCACTTCCTTTTGAAGGTTTTCGAGCACGCGCATGCTGCTGTCGTTTCGCAATAAGATGGACGCCGGCTCCAGCACCTGGATCAACGCCTCGACAATGGCGTCTCTGGCCGCATCCATGCCGGCCGTATTCAATTGCACCACCAGGTGATCGCCGAAGCGATCGACCACCAGGCCGGGCAATAAATCGCTTTCGCCGAAAATCAAACGATAAAACGGCACATCGAACAACGCCTCGCGCAGAGCCAAGGCCTGATTGAACCGCTGCGCCAGCAGGGACTTATCGAGCCGTTGGCCGTCATGCCCAATGAGCCGCGCGCAAATCAGGCTGTGCGGATTGACATACGCCACGCCCAGCATTTTCCCGCCGTGCGCTTCGACAATCACCTGCTCGCCCGGCGAGAAAGACTTAAGCGGCGTTACCGCGGTATCCACTTCATTACTGTAAATCCATAAATGGCCGCCTCTTAATCGGCGCTCTTCATTGCGGCCTAGCCGCAGACGTTTCAACTCCATGACAACCTCGATAGTATGTACAGTTGGAAAGCCAGGTCTTTTTTTCGCATGCGATTGCGCGCATACTGTACATGCTTTTTTCTTGGCCCCCGCTGCGGGGCTCATTTTTATTCAGGAGCGCTTATAGCATGCAAACCAAGTATCTGTTGCAAGAAAGCCAAATGCCGCGATTCTGGTACAACATTCAGGCGGACTTACCCAAACCCGCGCCAGTGGTGTTGCATCCCGGCACTTTACAGCCAGTCGGCCCCGACGACCTGGCGCCGTTGTTTCCGATGTCCCTGATCATGCAGGAAGTCAGCACCGAACGTGAAATAGAAATTCCCGAACCCGTGCGCGATGTTTTCCGGCTCTGGCGGCCGGCGCCCCTGTATCGCGCGCACCGGCTTGAAAAAGCGCTCGGCACACCGGCCAAAATATTTTATAAGTATGAAGGCGTAAGCCCGGCAGGCAGCCATAAGCCGAACACGGCGGTTCCGCAGGCCTTCTACAATAAGGAAGCCGGCGTCAAGCGGCTGGTGACCGAGACCGGCGCCGGGCAATGGGGCACCTCGCTGGCATTTGCTGGTTCGCTATATGGCTTGCAAGTAGAAGTGTTTCAGGTGCGCGTGTCGTACGACCAAAAACCTTATCGGCGTGCCGTCATGGAAACGTATGGAGCGCGGTGCGTCGCATCGCCCTCCAATGAAACGGTATTCGGGCGTTCGGTGCTGGCCAAAAACCCCGATCATCCCGGCAGTTTGGGCATCGCTATTTCCGAGGCCGTCGAATTGGCGGTCCAGCGCGAAGATACCAAGTATGCGCTGGGCTCGGTGCTTAACCATGTGCTGTTGCACCAGACCATCATCGGGCTGGAAGCGATGGAGCAGATGCAGATGGCCGATGCCTGGCCGGATGTGGTGGTTGGCTGCACCGGCGGCGGCTCCAACTTTGCCGGCATTGCCTTCCCGTTCATCGGCCACGGTTTGCGCGGCGGCCAAAAGCCGCGCATCGTAGCGGTAGAACCGGCAGCGTGCCCGTCATTGACGCGCGGCAAATACGCTTACGATTTCGGCGACACCGGGCACATGACGCCCTTGACAAAAATGCATACGCTGGGCAGCCAGTTTACGCCCCCCGGTTTTCACGCCGGCGGTTTGCGCTATCACGGGATGGCGCCGCTGGTATCCCACTGCAAGGAATTAGGGCTGCTTGAAGCGGTCGCCTACAATCAGGTGGAATGCTTCGAGGCCGGCGTCCTGTTTGCCAGAAACGAAGGCATCGTGCCGGCGCCCGAGGCCAATCACGCTGTCAAAGGCGCGATAGTCGAAGCGCTGCGCTGCAAACGCGAAGGAAAATCGGAAACTATCCTGTTTAACCTGTGCGGCCATGGGCACTTCGACATGTCCTCCTACCAGAAGTACTTCGCCGGTGAGCTGACCGACCAGCACTACGACGAAAACGAACTGGCCATGGCACTCGCCGGTCTGCCTAGCGTGCCGGAACCCGCCTGACAACGAAACAGCGGATGCCGCGCGCCCAGCCCGTTGGCTGGGCGCGCATGCCGACCTGTTAGAATACGCCAGTCTTTAAGTCTGAATAAACTCCATGCGTGACGATAACGAATCCATGACACCCGTTGAACGCCGTGCCAGCATAGGCTTGGCGAGCATTTACGGCCTGCGTATGCTGGGCCTGTTCATCATTCTGCCGATTTTTGCCATCTATGCGCAGCAACTGCCCGGCGGCGAGAGCAAAACGCTAATCGGCATCGCCCTGGGCGCCTACGGCCTGACCCAGGCCATTTTGCAAATCCCGGCCGGCTGGCTATCCGACCGTTACGGGCGCAAACCTGTCATCTACGCCGGGCTGATCCTGTTCGCCATCGGCAGTTTTATAGCAGGCTCGGCAGACAACATTTACTGGATCATCGCTGGGCGGGTAATCCAGGGCGCGGGCGCAATCAACGCCGCAGTCATGGCGCTGGCAGCCGACCTGACGCGCGAAGAACACCGCACAAAAGCGATGGCGACTATCGGCATTACCATAGGCATCACTTTCTCGATTTCGCTGGTGCTGTCGCCATTGCTGTATCAAATTATGGGCGTGCCGGGCATTTTCCGGCTGATCGGGGTGCTGGCGCTCCTGGCAATGGCGGTAACGGCATGGGGGATTCCTACTCCGGCAATCACCCGCTTCCATTCCGACACCCAGGCCACCATCAAGAAATTGGCCGAGGTATTGCGCAATAAGGATTTGCTGCGCCTGGACTTCGGTATTTTTTCACTGCACGCTATCCTGATGTCGGTTTTCATGCAAGTGCCGTTCATCTTGCGGCAAGACGGGCTGCAGGCGGCGCAGCATTGGCAGGTGTACCTGCCGGTGATGCTGGTCGCTTTCGCGCTGATGGTGCCGCCGATTATCATCGCCGAGAAAAAAGCCAAGATGAAGCAGGTGTTCATGGGCGCGGTGGCACTGGCGGCGTTAGCGCAACTGGCGCTGATGCTGCTGCAACACAGCCTGTGGGGTGTGGCGCTGGCGCTGCTTATATTCTTTACTTCATTCAACGTGCTGGAAGCCACGCTGCCTTCATTGATCAGCAAGATCGCGCCGCTGGACGCGAAGGGGACGGCGATGGGCGTATACAGCAGCGTGCAGTTCCTCGGCGCCTTCTTCGGCGCAGCGGCAGGCGGCGCCCTGATGCAATATTTCGGCGGCAACGCCGTGTTCTGTTTTGCAATCGGCATGCTGTTGTTATGGCTGGTTGTGGCAAGCACCATGCAGCCGCCGGCGGCGGTACGCACCAAGCTTTACCACTTGCCGGAATTGGATGATGTGAAAGCCGGTGTGCTGAAGCAGCAGCTTGCGCAAGTGCCGGGCGTGAGCGAAGCCATGGTGGCCGGAGCAGAACGCATGGCCTGCCTCAAGGTGTCCATGCAGGGATTTGACGAAGCGGCAGTGGAGCAACTGCTGCAAAAGCTGGGCTGAATTCAAAATTTTGCCCTTGCCCTATTCCTTCTGCCCTATCCCTGCCGGTAGCGGCCTTTCAGAGGAATATCCCGCCTGAAGCTTCGATGCGCTGACCATTGACCCAGCGGCAGTCGAACGAGAGCATGGCAGCAATCAGTGCGCCGATGTCGTCCGGCTGGCCGACCCGCCCCAGTGCCGTCTCGGAAGCGATGGCACTATTCAACTCAGCGTTGTCGCGCACCGCGCCGCCGCCAAAATCGGTTTCGATTGCGCCCGGCGCCACCACGTTGACGGTAATGCGCCGCTCGCCCAGTTCCTTGGCCATATATCTGCTGAGCACTTCGACCGCGCCTTTCATCGATGCATAGGCTGCATAGCCCGGCAATGAAAACCGCGCCAGGCCGGAAGACAGATTGATGATTCTCCCGCCGTCAGCCATCAAGGGCAGCAGCTTCTGGCTCAGGAAGAAGGTGCTCTTCAAATGCACGTTGACCATATTGTCAAACTGCGCCTCGGTGGTCTCCATGAAACTGGCATGCGTGCCGGTGCCGGCATTATTGACCAGATAGTCGAAGCATTCGCATGAAAATTTTTCCGCCAACACGTCCCCGACCTTGCTGCTGAACGCAGCGAAGCTGCCGCTGTCAGCCACATCGAGTTGCAGGGCAACCGCCTTGCGGCCGAAAGCCGTAATTTCTTCCACGATAGACACCGCATCGGCCTGCTGGCTGCGATACGTCAAAATGACATCGACGCCCTTAATGGCCAAGTGCAATGCGGCGTTCCTGCCAAGGCCGCGGCTGCCGCCGGTAACCAAAGCGATGGGATGAGATGATGGCATGGCTAACTCCTTCAGTCAGTATGGTTGGTGGGAAAATGAACCTGCTTCATACATGGCGATCATTTTTTATTCGCCGATCGTGATTATTCAGCCGCTGGCGCGAGTGCGGAGTGCGTTTTGGGGAAAGATCGCGTCTGCAAGTAGACGTACTCATGACCGCCGGCTACTGGCGTCATACGCATCCGGTTCGCACTTCATTGAATCGCTCGCGCTGCCTCTTCCCCCACAAA
>JBIODP010000037.1:0-13900 GCA_044445195.1 Burkholderiales bacterium
ACCATGGACCGCACCATCTTGGGCAAGCATGCTGAACGTTATTCTTTTGCAACTTGCTACGACGATTGCGGCCGGTCTTGCTGCCGGGTTACTGGGTGGAACGCCGGCGCTGGTTTCAGCGTTGCTGGGAGGGCTGTGTTGTGTGGTGCCGAATAGCTTGTTCGCTTTGCGCCTGTTTGCAAATGCGCAAAAGGCCGGCGGCGCCAACCCGATGACGTTTTTTATTGGCGAGTTTATCAAGATTGCATTGACGGTGGCGCTATTAGGCGCGATCGCGTGGCTGTACCACGGGTTGAATTGGCTGGCGCTGATTGCCGGTTTCATCGTGGCGCTAAAAAGTTACATTATTTTATTGTTTAGGCACTGACATGGCAACTGAACTGTCCTCTGAGGGCGTGGCAAGCCACGCGGCGGAAAACGCACCGACCGCCTCGGAATATATAAGACATCATTTGACGCATTTCCAGTCTTCCCCGCAGCATGGGGTTATCGACTTCCATGTGATTAACATGGATACGATATTCTGGTCGGTCACGATGGGAGTGATCGGCCTGCTCGTCATGTGGCTGGCTGCCCGCAAGGCTACCTCAGGTGTGCCGGGCCGTTTCCAATCGGCAATCGAGATGTTGGTCGAACTGGTTGAAGATCAATCGAAGGCGATCGTGCATGGCAATCGGGCATTTATCGCCCCGCTGGCATTGACCGTATTCGTGTGGGTATTCCTGATGAATTCGATGGATTTTTTGCCGGTCGACCTGTTTTCCCGGCTGTTTGAATTGACCGGATTATCTGGAGTATTCCACCATCAGCGGGTCGTGCCTACCGCCGATTTGAACGGGACTCTCGGCATGGCATTAGGCGTGTTTGCATTGATGATTTTCTACAACGTCAAGATCAAAGGCATCGGCGGGTTTGTGCATGAACTATTTTGCGCGCCGTTCGGCGCTCACCCGTTGTTGTGGATTCCCAATCTGGGCTTGAACATTATTGAATTTGTTGCCAAGACGGTTTCCCTGGGGATGCGGCTATTCGGCAACATGTATGCCGGCGAATTGATTTTCCTGTTGATTGCCTTGCTGGGGTCGACCGCGACCTGGTGGGGTTTCGGCATGCACGTATTCGCCGGGACGATCTGGGCTATTTTCCATATTTTGATCGTTGCGTTGCAAGCGTTTATTTTCATGATGCTGACACTGGTCTATCTTGGCCAGGCGCACGAAGGGCATTAACGGTTTTGAATTTTGCAGGTTCGTGGTTTTAATTTTTTGACATTGACTATCTAAGGGAGTTTTCATGACTAACGTCGCTTTCGTTGCATTGGCTTGTGGTTTGATTATTGGTTTGGGCGCTATCGGCGCTTGTATCGGTATCGGTCTCATGGGCGGCAAGTTCATCGAAGCTTCGGCACGCCAGCCGGAATTGATGAATGCACTGCAAACCAAAATGTTCCTGCTTGCCGGTTTGATCGACGCGGCGTTCCTGATCGGTGTTGGTATCGCGATGATGTTCGCGTTTGCTAATCCGTTTGCAGGCTAAGCGGTTTAAGTTGACGCGCGCATGGAACAGCAGCATAGGTTCCTCGCCGCGATTTCCATCCACTTAAACACAAAGGACGTGACGTGAATTTAAATTCCACACTGTGGGCACAGTTCGTCGTCTTCTTCATTCTGGCCGTCTTTACGATGAAATTCATATGGCCGCCGATGATGAAGGCGCTCGATGAGCGCGCCAAAAAAATCGCCGATGGCCTGGCCGCTGCCGATAAAGGTAAAGAAGCGATGGCCAATGCTGAAAAGAGCGTGGCCATAGAGCTTGCTTCCGCTCGCGACGAAGGTCAGAAGCGCATCGGCGACGCTGAAAAGCGGGCGCTCGGCATCATAGAAGAAGCCAAGAAAACTGCTTCCGACGAAGCGGCGCGTATCGTTGCCGCCGCCAGGGACGACGCAGAACAACAAGTAAACAAGGCGCGCGAAGCACTGCGCGGCGAAGTTGCCAATCTCGCGGTCAAAGGCGCGGAACAGATATTGAAGCGAGAGATCAATGCCGGCGCCCATGCCGACTTGTTGAACCAACTTGAGACTGAGCTGTAATCATGGCTGAACTCGCAACGATTGCCCGCCCTTACGCTGAAGCGTTATTTCGTGTGGCCAAGGCCGGTAATTTACCGGCTTGGTCCGAACTCGTTTCCGAGATGGCGCATGTTGCCGCCAACCCCGATGTGCAGGCGCTGTCGCGCAATCCGAATGTAACGGACAAGCAGGTTGCCGATACGTTGCTGGCATTGCTGAAATCGCCGCAGAACGGACTAGCGGTTGAAGTTAAAAACTTCATCGACATGCTGGTTGAAAACGGTCGCATTACGCTGTTGCCGGAAATCGGCGCGCAATTCCACGTATTGAAGAATGCGCAGGATGGCGTCGCCGATGTCGAGATCGCCAGCGCGTTTGAATTAAGCGACAGCCAATTGAAAGAATTGCTTGCGACGCTGGAAAAGAAATTCGGCCGCAAGCTCAATCCTTCGGTAAGCGTGGACAGTTCGTTGATCGGCGGCGTGCGCGTGACGGTCGGTGATGAAGTGCTGGATACCTCGGTACGCGCCAAGTTGCAACAGATGCATGTTGCCCTGGCTGCGTAATTTGTTGCGACTGAGCATAGAGAACATTTTTAGGAGTTATAAGCATGCAACTTAACCCGTCTGAAATCAGCGAATTGATCAAGAGCCGGATTCAAGGGCTCGGCGATTCCGCTGAGATTCGCAATCAAGGCACGGTTATTTCCGTGTCCGACGGCATTTGCCGCATTCATGGTTTATCGGACGTGATGCAAGGCGAGATGCTGGAATTCCCCGGCAATACATTCGGCCTCGCGCTGAACCTTGAGCGCGACTCGGTTGGCTCGGTTATTCTGGGCGAATACGAGCACATCTCCGAAGGAGATACGGTTAAATGTACCGGACGCATTCTTGAAGTGCCGATTGGTCCCGAATTGAAAGGTCGCGTGGTCAACGCGCTTGGCCAGCCGATCGACGGTAAAGGCCCGGTCAATGCCAAATTGACTGCGCCGATCGAAAAGATCGCACCAGGCGTTATCGCGCGACAATCGGTCTCTCAGCCTATGCAAACCGGCTTGAAATCGATCGACTCGATGGTGCCTATCGGTCGCGGCCAGCGCGAGTTGATCATCGGCGATCGCCAAACCGGCAAGACAGCGGTAGCGATCGATGCGATCATCAATCAAAAAGGCCAGGGCATGACATGCATCTATGTCGCCATCGGTCAAAAAGCCTCGTCGGTCAAGAACATCGTTCGTGCGCTGGAGTTGCATGGCGCGATGGAATACACCATCGTGGTTGCAGCGACCGCGTCCGAATCGGCAGCGATGCAATATGTGTCGGCCTACTCGGGCTGTGCGATGGGCGAATATTTCCGCGACCGCGGTGAAGACGCGTTGATCGTGTATGACGATTTGTCCAAGCAAGCAGTCGCCTACCGTCAGGTTTCGCTGCTGTTGCGCCGTCCGCCGGGGCGTGAAGCTTACCCCGGCGACGTGTTTTACCTGCACTCGCGTTTGCTTGAACGCGCTGCGCGCGTGAATCCCGATTATGTCGAGGCTTTCACCAAGGGCGAAGTCAAAGGCAAGACCGGTTCATTGACTGCTTTGCCTATCATCGAAACGCAAGCCGGCGACGTTTCCGCATTTGTGCCGACCAACGTGATTTCGATTACCGACGGTCAGATTTTCCTGGAAACCTCGTTGTTCAATTCGGGTATCCGCCCCGCGATCAACGCCGGTATTTCGGTTTCGCGCGTCGGTGGCGCTGCGCAAACCAAGGTCATCAAAGGGCTGTCCGGCGGTATTCGTAATGACTTGGCTCAGTACCGGGAATTGGCAGCGTTCGCGCAATTTGCTTCCGACCTGGATGAATCTACCCGCAAGCAATTGGATCGTGGCGCCCGCGTGACTGAATTATTGAAGCAGGCGCAATATGCGCCACTGCCGATTTCGTTGATGGCGGTCTCTCTGTTTGCCGTCAACAAGGGCTATCTGGACAGCATTGACGTCAAGCAGGTGTTGCCGTTTGAATCCGGCCTGCACGGCTTCATGAAGACCAGTCATGCTGCGTTATTGCAGAAGATTGAAGACACCAAGCAACTCGATAAAGACGGCGAAGCAGCATTGGCCGTCGCGGTTGCCGACTTCAAAAAAACATTCTGATCTTTAACTGGGGCTGAAGGAGTAAACACTCATGGCTGCAGGCAAAGAGATACGCGGCAAGATCAAGAGCGTAGAAAATACGAAGAAGATCACCAAGGCGATGGAAATGGTCGCCGCATCCAAAATGCGCAAAGCGCAGGAGCGGATGCGGGCGGCTCGTCCTTATAGTGAGAAGGTTCGCAATATCGCCGCAAATCTGGCTCGTGCAAACCCGGAATATACGCATCCGTATCTGGTAAAACAGGAAAATGCCAAGACCGTGGGGTTCATCATCGTCACGACCGACAAGGGTTTGTGCGGCGGCTTGAACACCAATGCTCTGCGGCTGGCGATAGCCAAGATCCGCGAGTTCGAAACGCTGGGCAACAAGATCGAAGCGGTTGCCATCGGCAATAAGGGATTGGGTTTTCTGGGCCGTGCGGGTGTAAAAGTGGTTGCGCATGCGGTGCAACTCGGCGATACGCCGCATCTGGAAAAATTGATCGGTCCCGTCAAGGTGCTGCTCGATGCCTATCAGGAAGGCAAGCTGGACGCTGTTCATCTGGTGTATACCAAGTTCATCAACACGATGAAGCAGGAGCCGATGATAGAGCAGTTGCTGCCGTTGCACGGGAAAAAGATGCAGGCGGACAAAAGCGCCCATTCATGGGACTACCTTTATGAACCTGATGCACAGACAGTAATTGATGACTTGCTGGTGCGGTATGTTGAAGCGCTGATTTACCAGGCGGTAGCTGAAAACCTGGCGTCCGAGCAATCCGCGCGGATGGTGGCGATGAAGTCGGCAAGCGACAATGCCGGTAACGTGATCGGTGAGCTGAAGCTCATCTACAACAAGACCCGGCAAGCTGCGATTACCAAGGAACTCTCCGAGATTGTCGCCGGCGCCGCAGCCGTTTGATAAGAGATTTACGAATTTAAACTTTTTATATTGAAGGACCGAAAATGGCTGATGGCAAAATCGTTCAGTGTATCGGCGCTGTGGTGGACGTCGAGTTCCCGCGTAGCGCAATGCCCAAGATATACGATGCCTTGAAAATGGAAGGCTCCGACCTGACTCTGGAAGTACAACAGCAGCTTGGCGACGGCATCGTCCGCACCATTGCGCTGGGCACATCCGACGGTTTGCGTCGCGGCATGATCATCCAGAATACCGGCGCCCCTATCATGGTGCCGGTCGGCAAAGCGACTCTGGGGCGCATCATGGACGTGCTGGGCAACCCGATCGACGAATGCGGTCCGGTAAGCCGCGAGCAAACCGCATCGATCCACCGCAAAGCGCCTGTATACGACGAACTGTCGCCCTCGCAGGACTTGCTGGAAACCGGTATCAAGGTGATCGATCTGGTCTGCCCGTTTGCCAAGGGCGGCAAGGTGGGCCTGTTCGGTGGCGCCGGCGTCGGCAAGACCGTCAACATGATGGAACTGATCAACAATATCGCCAAGGCGCACAGCGGTTTGTCCGTGTTTGCCGGTGTCGGTGAGCGTACCCGCGAGGGTAACGATTTTTACCACGAAATGGCCGATGCCAAGGTGGTCGATCTGGAATCGCCGGAAGACTCCAAAGTGGCGATGGTCTATGGACAGATGAATGAGCCGCCTGGCAACCGTCTGCGCGTCGCCCTGACCGGTTTGACGATTGCCGAAGGGTTCCGCGACGAAGGCCGCGACGTGTTGTTCTTCGTCGATAATATTTATCGTTTCACACTGGCCGGCACTGAAGTGTCCGCGCTGCTGGGCCGTATGCCTTCAGCGGTGGGTTACCAACCGACGCTGGCTGAAGAAATGGGCCGTTTGCAAGAGCGTATTACGTCCACCAAGACCGGTTCGATCACCTCGATCCAAGCCGTATACGTGCCGGCCGATGACTTGACCGACCCGTCGCCGGCGACCACGTTTGCGCACTTGGATTCTACCGTTGTGCTGTCGCGCGATATTGCCTCGCTGGGTATTTACCCAGCGGTCGACCCGCTCGATTCGACTTCCCGCCAGCTCGACCCATTAGTCGTTGGCCAAGAGCATTACGATACGGCGCGCGCGGTGCAGGGCACGCTCCAGCGTTACAAGGAATTGCGCGACATTATCGCAATTCTGGGGATGGACGAACTGGCTCCGGAAGACAAGCTGGTGGTGTACCGCGCCCGTAAGATGCAGCGCTTCCTGTCGCAGCCGTTCCACGTTGCCGAGGTATTTACCGGTTCGCCCGGCAAATACGTTTCGCTGAAAGATACGATCAAGGGCTTCAAGATGATCGCTTCCGGCGAACTGGATCACTTGCCGGAACAAGCTTTCTACATGGTCGGCACGATCGAAGAAGCAATCGAAAAAGCCAAGAAACTTAATTAATTCCTGATGGCGCCCAGACTTCGGCCGGGGCGCCAAACCGGAGTGGATATAAATAGGAAACCAGATGGCACACACTATTCATGTCGATGTCGTCTCTGCCGAAGCGCAAATTTTTTCCGGTGAAGCCGAATTCGTCGCGTTGCCGGGCGAGGCGGGCGAACTGGGGATTTATCCCAAACATACGCCGCTGATCACGCGCATCAAGCCGGGCGCGGTGCGCATCAAAGTCGGTGGCCAAGCCGAAGACGAGCTTATTTTCGTGGCCGGCGGTATCCTCGAAGTGCAACCGGATGCGATTACCGTATTAGCCGACACGGCGATCCGCGGTAAAGACCTGGATGAGGCAAAAGCTACTGAAGCGAAGAAGCTGGCGGAAGAAGCATTGGTCAGCAAAGCAGCAGAAATCGATTACGCAAAAGCCCAGGCAGAGTTGATGGCGGCGATTGCACAGTTGGCCACGATCCAAAGGTTGCGCCAGAAGCGTTAACGCGGCAACGCTACGCTATCTCAATATAGCGTAGCGCATGTTCACGTTGTCAGTTGGGGTCATCCGGCTTCAATCTACAATACATAATATGAATTAATCCAGACCTGGTCTGACCAAGACATGTCTGATTTGATCCCGCTCAGTTTGATACAATATCGCGCTCGGCTCCGCTGGATTGCCACAGCAGATGTCCGGTTGATGCAGGACCCGGTCATTCGCGGCGCGCCCTCATCGTAACGCATCGCGTCGTTCGACGCCACTGCCTGTGGCGATTCTGGGGTCTGGGGAGCAGTGGAACAGCCAACCAGCTTAAGGATCGGTAGTTTGGCTTAGCGCCCGATATTTTCCGTTTTCCCTGTTCACCCATAACTTGCGCTACGGTTGCATGTGCAGTATCATGTAACCACACATGCAACCTATGGGAATATCATGCCATCAATCCCCGAATCGACCGGCAAGGTAGCGCGCCACCGTGAGCGGATGCGTGCTGCGGGGCTTCGGCCTGTCCAGTTTTGGGTGCCGGACACCCGGTCGCCTGAGTTCGCGGCGCAAGTGCGCAAGCAATGCCAAAGCCTGAATGGCGACCCGGCAGAAGCCGATGTTTTGCGCTTCACCGAAGAAGCTGCAACTCACGTTGAGGGTTGGGAGTGACGCAACGAGGCGACTTGGTAAAGGTTTCTCTGCAAGGCGACTACGGCAAGCCGCGACCGGCTTTGATCGTTCAGTCAGACCTACTGACGGATTTGGAGAGTGTTGTGCTGTGCCCGGTGACGAGCGATCTGCGCAATGCAACATTTCGCGTCACTGTGGAGCCGAATCCAGTCAATGGCTTGCGTACGCTTTCGCAAGTCATGGTTGACAAACTTGCGACACTGCCGCGCGCCAAAATCAGCGAACCGTTTGGCCGTCTCGATGACCAGCGGATGAAGGCGGTAGATAGGGCATTGCTACTGGTCGTTGGCGTCATCTGACGTTGACGTCGGATGACGGTTGGTCATGTTTAGTCTGCCGCAGCTATTCAGCCGTTGGCGCGAGTGCGGAGTGCGTTTTGGGGAAAGAGACAGCGCGAGCGACTCAATGAGGTGCGAGCAGGGCGTGCATGATGCAAGTAACCGGCGGTAATGAGTCCGTCTACTTCCAGACGCGATCTTTCCCCAAAACGCACTCCGCACTCGCGCCAACGGCTGAATAATCACAATCCGCCAAATTAAAATTTTGAAAGCGATGATGTAGAATCGATACGGGATTTCAATCGCCGAACCCAGCCATCACGACAATCCGGAGTTAACCGGGTGCGGCTCTTTCACCTCGAAACTCGGCGGATTGCTTTCCGCCCCATAGCGTGCACGTCGGGCATCTGAACCCGATCTTAACAACAAAACCTGCACCTGTCATCTGACGCATCTTGTCGGATCAAGTCACGACTTATGCACATAATAAAAGGGTCGGAGTAAATGATGCGGTTATAATTGCTGCCTTTACTCTGCATTGGTTTCGATCATGGCCCGACTCCCCCGCCTGGTTATTCCCCATCATCCGCATCACATCGTACAATTCGGCGTCGATCGTCAACTCATTTTCCGGGACGCCGACGACTATCTGCACTTCCTGAACTGGCTGCGCGAGGCTGCAAAACAATTCAAAGTCGCCATTCATGCCTATGTATTGATGCCAAATCATCTGCATGTGCTGGCGACGCCGGACGATGCAGATGGCTTGGCGCGAACCATGCAATGGGTTGGGCGTCATTATGTTCCTTACTTCAACCGCAAATATGCGCGTGCCGGCACCTTGTGGCAGGGGCGTTTCAAAGCAGCCGTGGTCGACGCAGCATCCTATTTCATGATGTGCTGCCGCTTTCTTGAACTCAATCCTGTGCGCGCGGGTATCGTGCCGCATCCGGCCGATTATCCGTGGTCCAGCTATGCGCATCACATCGGCGTCAAGCCGAATCCGTTGATTACGGATCATCCATTGTACTGGGCCCTCGGTAATACGCCATTTGAAAGAGAGGCTGCTTATAAAGATTTAGCAGAGCAAGTACTTACACCTGAAGAGTTGCTGGAGTTGAGGGAATGCACCCACAAGGGTTGGGTGCTCGGTTCCGAATCGTTCAAGACGCATCTGGAAAAACAATTGAATCGCCAAGTGCGGCCAGGAAAAAGAGGGCGACCAGCCAAGCCGGCTGGACCGGCAACCGGTCACGAATAAGCGGACCCATTGGCATATTGACGCCATTGCGTATTTACTCTGCCCCCATTTAATACAAGGCTGTAATGGGAGTAAATTTTATATTACTCTGACCCCTTTTATTTTGATTGTAATTTTTGACGCGATGCATTAATCTTTATCTCCAACTCAATAAAGCAGTGGAGAATATTTATGCACGCTCAAGGACTGTACGATCCAGGTAACGAACATGACGCCTGCGGCGTTGGTTTCATCGCTCACATCAAAGGCCAAAAGAGCCACTCCGTTATTGAGCAGGGCTTGCTGATCCTGAAAAATCTCGATCATCGCGGCGCGGTCGGGGCCGACAAGCTGATGGGCGATGGCGCCGGCATCCTGATCCAACTCCCCGATCAATATTATCGGGACGAAATGCTTGGGCAAGGCGTAATGTTGCCGCCACCGGGCGAATATGGCGTGGGCATGGTATTCTTGCCAAAAGAGAATGCGTCCCGCATCGCGTGCGAGCAAGAGATCGAGCGTGCAATTTTAGCCGAAGGGCAAGTGGTGCTGGGCTGGCGCGATGTGCCGGTGGACGCCGACATGCCAATGTCTCCCACGGTTCGCAAGACGGAGCCGGTGATACGCCAGGTCTTTATCGGCCGTGGCCCGGACATCATGGTGACCGACGCGCTCGAGCGCAAGCTGTATGTGATCCGCAAATCGTCCGGGCATGCCATTCAGGCACTGAACCTGTTGCACGGTAAAGAGTTTTTCGTGCCATCGATGTCGGCGCGGACGGTAGTCTACAAGGGTTTGTTATTGGCAGACCAGGTCGGCGTCTATTACAAAGACTTGCAAGACCCGCGCTGTATTTCCGCGCTGGCTCTCGTGCATCAGCGGTTTTCCACCAATACGTTCCCGAAGTGGCCGCTGGCGCATCCTTACCGCCTGATTGCGCACAACGGCGAAATCAATACCGTCAAAGGCAATTTCAACTGGATGCGTGCGCGCGAGGGCGTGATGAAATCGGCTGTGCTGGGCGACGATTTGAAGAAATTGTTCCCATTGATTTATGAAGGTCAATCCGATACCGCATGTTTCGATAATGCGCTGGAATTACTGGTGATGGCGGGCTACCCGGTGGCCCAGGCAATGATGATGATGATTCCCGAGGCCTGGGAAAACCATACCTTGATGGACGCCAACCGCCGCGCATTCTACGAATACCACGCAGCGATGATGGAGCCGTGGGACGGTCCGGCGGCGATGGCCTTTACCGATGGGCGCCACATTGGCGGCACGCTGGACCGGAATGGACTGCGTCCGGCGCGCTATATCGTGACCGATGACGATTTCGTGGTGATGGCGTCGGAATCCGGCGTTTTGCCGATTCCGGAATCCAAGATCATCCAGAAATGGCGGCTGCAACCGGGGAAGATGTTTTTGATCGATCTGGATGCCGGACGGATCATCGACGACAAGGAGCTGAAGGACACCTATGCCAACGCCAAGCCTTACAGGCAATGGATTGCTTCGGTTCGCATCAAGCTTGGCGCGCTGACCGCAGAGCCGCCCGAAGAGCCGTTTACCGCCTCCCTGCTGGACCGCCAGCAACTATTCGGTTATACGCAGGAAGACCTGAAATTCGTGCTGACGCCGATGGCCGTGTCGGCGGAAGAAGCGGTAGGGTCGATGGGCAATGATTCACCGCTGGCCGTCATGTCCAACAAGAACAAGACGCTTTACCATTATTTCAAGCAATTGTTCGCGCAGGTGACGAATCCGCCAATCGATCCGATACGGGAAGCAATGGTCATGTCGCTGGTGTCTTTTGTCGGACCCAAGCCGAATCTGCTGGATACCAACAACATCAACCCGCCGATGCGGCTGGAGGTAGCGCAACCGGTGCTCGATTTTGCCGACATTGCCAAATTACGCAACATCGGCGCCCATACCGGTGGAAAATTCAAGTCGCGCGAGCTGAATATCTGCTACCCGGTTGCATGGGGCAAGGAAGGCATCGAAGCACGCCTGGCGTCGCTATGCGCAAAAGCGGTCGATGCGGTCTTATCGGGCCACAACATCCTGATCGTGTCGGACCGCAAGGTCGATGCCAGTCAGGTCGCCATTCCGGCTTTGCTGGCAACCTCCGCAATTCACTTGCATCTGGTCAGCAAAGGGATGCGCACTTCGACCGGCCTGATAGTGGAAACCGGTTCGGCGCGCGAAACGCATCATTTCGCGCTATTGGCAGGCTATGGGGCCGAAGCGATACACCCGTATCTGGCTATGGAGACGCTGGCGAATATGGCGGGCGGGCTGCCGGGTTCGCCGTCGCCGGAAAAGGTAATTGCCAATTTCCAGAAGGCGATCGGCAAAGGCTTGCTGAAAGTGATGTCGAAGATGGGCATCTCCACCTACATGTCGTATTGCGGCGCGCAAATTTTCGAGGCGATCGGCTTGAACAGCGCGATGATCGACAAGTATTTCACGGGCACAGCGTCGAATGTCGAAGGCATAGGCGTGTTCGAAGTCGCCGAAGAAGCCCTGCGTTTGCATAAACTCGCTTTCAGCAACGACCCGGTGTTGATCGATGCGCTGGACGCCGGCGGCGAATATGCATTCCGGGTACGCGGCGAAGACCATATGTGGACGCCGGATGCGATTGCAAAGCTGCAGCATTCGGCACGCGCCAACAACTTCAATACCTATAAGGAATACGCGCAGATCATCAACGATCAATCGAAACGGCACATGACTTTGCGCGGCCTGTTCGAATTCAAGTTCAATCCGCACAAGGCGATTCCGCTGGACGAAGTCGAACCGGCACAGGAAATCGTCAAGCGTTTTGCAACCGGCGCGATGTCGCTGGGTTCCATATCGACCGAAGCGCATACGACGTTGGCGGTTGCGATGAACCGCATCGGCGGAAAATCCAATACCGGCGAAGGCGGCGAAGATCCGAATCGCTATCGTCAGGAACTGAAGGGCATTCCGATTAAAAAAGGCGATACGTTGGCGTCGATTATCGGCAAGGAGCAGGTTGAAGTGGACCTGCCTTTACTGCCTGGCGATTCGCTGCGTTCCAAGATCAAGCAAGTCGCGTCGGGCCGCTTCGGCGTCACCGCTGAATATCTGATTTCGGCCGATCAAATCCAGATCAAGATGGCGCAAGGCGCGAAGCCGGGCGAGGGCGGGCAATTGCCAGGGCATAAAGTGTCCGAATATATCGCCAGGCTGCGTTTTTCCGTGCCGGGCGTGGGCTTGATTTCACCGCCTCCGCATCACGATATCTACTCGATCGAAGATCTGGCGCAATTGATCCACGATTTAAAAAACGTCAACCCGAGCGCATCGATATCGGTCAAGCTGGTTTCCGAAGTGGGTGTCGGTACCGTGGCGGCAGGTGTTGCCAAAGCCAAGTCCGACCATATTGTGATCGCAGGCCACGACGGCGGCACCGGCGCTTCGCCTTTGTCTTCCGTCAAGCATACCGGCACACCTTGGGAGCTTGGTTTGGCGGAAACCCAGCAAACCTTGGTGTTGAATCGTTTGCGCGGCCGCATCCGGGTGCAAACCGACGGCCAGATCAAGACCGGGCGCGACGTGGTGATCGCGGCATTGCTGGGCGCCGACGAAGTAGGGTTCGCGACGGCGCCGCTGGTGGCGGAAGGCTGCATCATGATGCGCAAGTGCCATTTGAATACCTGTCCGGTCGGCGTCGCCACACAGGACCCGGTGCTGCGCGCCAAATTCGCCGGCAAACCGGAGCACGTGGTGAATTTCTTCTTCTTCGTCGCTGAAGAAGCACGGCAAATCTGGCGCAACTGGGTATACGCACATTCAATGAATTGATCGGGCGTACCGATCTGCTGGATAAGTCCAGGGGCATTGCGCACTGGAAAGCCAAAGGGCTGGATTTCAGCAAAATTTTTCATCAGCCGGATATGCCTGCTTCCGAGCCGCGCTATCAGATCGAACTGCAGGATCACGGTCTGGAAAACGCGCTCGATCACAAGTTGATCGCGCAAGCCCAGTGGGCGCTGAACAAAGGCGAGAAGGTCTCGTTTATTTCGCCGGTCAGAAACGTCAATCGCACGGTCGGCGCCATGCTCTCGGGTCAGGTTGCCAAGAAATACGGCCACGAGGGTTTGCCGGACGACACCATTCACATTCAATTGCAAGGAACGGCAGGCCAATCGGCGGGGGCATTCCTGGCGCGCGGCATCACGCTCGACCTGGTCGGCGAGGGCAACGATTATGTCGGCAAAGGCTTGTCCGGCGGACGCATCATTGTGCGCCCCAACACCGAATTCCGAGGCTGGGCGGTGGATAACATTATTGTTGGCAATACCGTGCTGTATGGCGCCATCGCGGGGGAGGCTTTTATCAACGGTGTGGCCGGCGAACGTTTTGCAGTACGAAATTCCGGCGCAACGACGGTGGTGGAAGGCGTTGGCGATCATGGCTGCGAATACATGACAGGCGGCACGGTGGTGGTGTTAGGTGAAACCGGACGCAATTTTGCTGCCGGCATGTCGGGCGGCATCGCGTATGTCTACGACCCCGACGGCAACTTCGCTGAAAAATGCAATCTGGCGATGGTGGCGCTGGAATCGGTCGCAAGCAGCCGGGAGCAAGAGGAAAAGGGCGAGAGCTGGCTGTGGCATCGGGTGACGC
>JBIODP010000038.1:0-13446 GCA_044445195.1 Burkholderiales bacterium
CTCAATGCGCCCGATGTTGTCGATGTGCCGGTATTTCTCTTCGAACCTTGATACAAGGCAACGTCACCGACCGATACTGTGCCGTCATGGCAACCCAGGCATTTTACTGTTGGGCCCTTGTAGGTGTTGCCGGCCATAGTTGGGTAAGGAGTGCCGGCTGCAGTCGTCGCCGTATCCCAGCTATAACTTTGTGTCGAAGGCGTGTGGTTCCACAACAAGGTGGTTGAATACGACGAGTGAGGCGTGTGGCAGAACGTGCACAGGCCGACCGAATTAGCAGTACCGTTCAATGTGGTGCTAAGGGAGTTCAGCTTGCTAACTGTCGTGTGGCTTGAGCCGTCGCCGTTTGCAAAATCGTGGACCGTGTTTAAAAGACCGTTGCCAGGGGTTTGCGCGAATGCAAGGACCGGTAACCCGAAGGCTGCAGCCGCTGCCAGTGTTTTCAATGCTGTTTTCATGATTATCCTTCTTTCCTGATTGAAATTAACTACAAAAATTACTCTCGTTTCCAACTCGGACTTCCTAGCTTAGTCGGATTGACGAACCCGAAGCCGATGTACCTCTATTAGCAATCAACGTGCCAGTGTCGAAATGCGCACCGGACAGCCTCTTACTGCATCTTACAAATTCAGTTAAGCCATTGAAATTATTGAAGAAATTTTTGTAACCCCGGCGATTGCCTGCCGCTGCCGACAGTACCGAAAAACGGCTACGTTCCTTTTTAGTAACCCAGCTAACCTCTGCTTTCGTGTTTAAAACGTCATTGTTACCGTTCCGTAACTGCGGAATAATTGCGTTGGAATCCACACCACGGAAGGCAACTGTAGCGGCGATGTACCGCCGGTCGCTGACAACAAGCGCGAGCATAGTTGCGACGCCAGACGGCTGAACGCAACGGACCGAGCATGATCCCAGAACTGGCGACAGGCCCGAACAAGTCATGTTATCGATAAGCGTAGCGTTCATTTTTTCCTCTGTTCCAGATGCAATGTGCCTGGTTCAATCTGCATTGCCCCATTGGCGACATAATCAGCGTAATCAAGGGCAATTATTTTGATCCAGATCAAATTCATGGACCGATTGTTATTGAACGCTTAAGTTTTTGATCTAGATCAAATTGATGAATTCTTTGCCGCTGAAAGCCCGCCTGACTAGCCGGGCAGAATAGTGAGGGAGATCGATATCATCGCCTTAGGCGCTACGATGGTGTTCCGCGAGGGGGAAGTAAAACATTGCGATGCAAGCCGCAAAGGTTGTTCAGGTTTCGATGCCGGTTACGTCAGCTAGACACTTTTTGATTTGCCGAATGACGCTTGTCCAGTCGCCGATGGCGGGTTGCCTGAACAAGGTTGCCGATGGATACCACGGGGTATCGGTTCTATCGCGAAGCCAGCGATAATCGGCGGAATACGGCAATAATATCCATAGCGCCTTGCCAAGAGCGCCGGCAAGGTGGGCCAGGGACGTATCCACGGAAATTACCAGGTCCATCTGCTCCACCAACGCTGCCGTATCCGAGAAATCGTGAAGGTCGTCTTGATGGGTTTGCACTTGATTGAGGGCTGCCAAAATCGCGGCGTCGTGCGCCCGAACCTCAGTTTGCAGCACATGGAACTCTACCGGTGTGTTCCATAACGGTTTCAGCAGCTTCAATGGAATGCTTCGCTGGAAATCGTTTTGGTGGGCGGCCGACCCTGACCAAACCAGGCCGACCCTCGGTTTTGTTTTGCTTCCGAGCCGGCGGCCCCATTCGGATTGCTTGCCCGGATCGGCATACAGGTACGGAATGTTTGCTGGAATGCTCGCCACCGTGGATTTGAACGCCAGCGGTAAACTCATGATAGGGCAGTGAAAATCGAATGCAGGCAACTGCTTGCCATGCTCGACCACCGTGAAATTTCCCTTCAAGGTAGATAGCAGCGGGACCAGAGACGCGAACGTCTCCACCACGACTTTGGCTCCTCTTGCTTCCAACAGCGGTATATACCTGCACAATTGTATGAAATCGCCATAACCCTGTTCCGGATGAATCAATAGGGTCCGGCCTTCAAGCGCCTGATCGCCCAACCATAACGGCTGGGTAAAATTTCTGGCCAGAATCTTCTGATTCGAGCATGCCCAACGCTTTTCATAAAGTTGCCATCCTTCCTCGAAGTCTCCCGACAACAGCTTTAATAATCCTTTATTGAAAAATGCCTGGCTAAAGTCCGGATTGAGCGCAATCGTCTGGTCATAACATGTCAGCGCTTCTGTAATTTTGTTGTGTTTTTCTAAACAGACCGCTTGATTGTAATACGCCGTCGGTTGATTCGGATCGATCTTGAGCGACCGGTGAATGAGCTTGAACCCTTCTTTGACCTTACCTAATCGCAATTTCAGCGAACCCAGGTCGGTTAGCAACGTGGTATCGTCCGGAAAACTCTTAATCAGTTTCTCATAGATCGATTCGGATCGTTCAAATTGCCCTGCCTCGTATAAAGACACGGCCCGCCGCAGCATGGCGTCTGGATCAGCTATGTTTTTCGCGTTCATTTATGCGAGCCTGGCGATACGCGCTCCGACATCCCCTCCCGTTTGCGGAAGGGGATTGGCGTATTTAAAAGTCGAGCGGTGTTGTATGCAGCGGTTGCATCACCCTACGACGCTTCCTTTTTGGCAGGCGGTGCTTCTTTCTTGACTGGCGCCTCTTGCTTGGCCGGCGCTTCCTCTTTCTTGGCTGGAGCGTCGCCCTTCTTGGCTGCAGCTTCGTCCTTGGCTTTGCTATCTTCCGCACTCGTGTTGACCAATTGATAAATATTGATCCGGTGATTGATCATGTCGCCGACATAAATCCGATTTTTCTTGTCGATCGCCAGCGATGCCGGATTTTGCAGCAACCCCGGATAGGTTCCGCGTCCGCCAAAGAACAGCAGGACCCTTCCCTTGTTATTGAAAATCTGCACATTGCTCCAGCCCGAGTCAACCACATAAATATTGCCAAAGCTATCCACTGCCACACCCTTGGGCTTGTCGAACTGGCCATAGGAAGTGCCGCGGCCGCCGATTATCTGGATGAACTTGCCGTCCGGATCGAATTCCTGAACCCGTGAATTAAGCGTGTCGGCAACATAGAGATCGCCTTTTGGGTCGAGCGCCAGCATCGTCGGGAACAGGAATGCGCCTTCGTCCTGGCCTTTTCCCACACCTACCTTGCCGAGAAATTTTCCCTCCAGATTGAACACCTTGACCGTGTGATCGGCCACCTTGGCGTGCGAAGTATCGGCAACATAGACCTTGCCGCGGACGCTGTCGACGGCAATTCCAGTCGGGCGGACAATCGACGGATCGGTGATGAAACGCAATTGCTTGCCGGTACGGTCGAATACGACGACGCCTTTTTTCTCCTGGTCGACTACATAAATATTTTCCTTCGCGTCGAGCGCGATACCCATAGCCGAAGCCAACCCGCTATCGCCGGAGAACCTGTTAAGGGTTTTGTTTGGGAAATCGAAAGCGAATACTGCGCCTTGCGCGTGATCCGACACATACATCCGGTTGCCGTCGTCGGAGACGGCGATGCCCATAGGTTCGACGATACGGGTCTTCGACGGCTTCTCGCCTTCAAGAAACTTCAATATCGACTGGGTACTGGTGGTGTCCTTACCCAGATCTTCGTCATCGACGATGGAACGGACAAACTCAATGCGCGCCTTCTCCGGCGGCTCGGGCCAAGCCAGGCGGGGTTCCTTGGGAGGAGGGGGCGTGGAGCAACCGCTCAGAAACCCGGCGGCGCCGGCGACAGCAATGCCGAACAACGCGCAGGCCATGCGTTGCACAGCAATTTTATGGATTCGGATACGCATAGTCATCAATTCTCTCGCTTAGTCCAATTTTGTAAAAATACACTCTGAAGCTTTCTCGATTCCGCCGATAGCGCCGGATACCGATAGAACAAAATTTACTGCCCAGACCCGCATTATATGGCTTCGCGCATCGCTGGCGGTCGGCACTTTGATCGATTCTTAACCTAGATCAAAAACGGTCCATTTTGCCGAACCTGTGAGAGATAGAAGAACGGCCGCCGAACGACTGACTGTCATTTTTTTTCCGGCACCACCGTAATACCCGACACAAACATCACCTCGGGGAAGGTGCGATTAAGGTTCTTGCTGAAGAAGTTATTCATGATTGCGCCCTCCTCATACTGGACGTGATTGCCGGGCTTGACGGCAACCGTTGGGCCGACAATCCAGAATTTCTTGTCATTTTTGGATATTTCGACATAAGTGTAACTCTCTGCGTTGAGCGTGCTGACAACGGCGCCTTCCAAAAGAGGAACGGTGGCCGCGCCTTCCGCCGCAATCGCAGTAGACATCATGGCACCGCAGAGGGCGAACGCGGCGAACAGTCGAACGAGATATTTCATGGTGATTCCTTCAGGTTTTTGATGCGGAAAATCTCCGCATGCGGGCAAAATATGCTACGCACACGAGCAAGTCCGGCATCCACCCGCAAAAGGATGCCGGACTTTACCATTACTGCGCCAAAATCCAGGCGATGACAGCCTTGATATCGGCATCAGGCGCCTTCAGCTTGGCGTGATGTTCCTCATTGTCGTCGATCTTGACCATCGGACCTGTCGTCAGGTGAGTGTAAAGCTTGCTCGCTGCATCTGCCTTGCCCTTGTATTTTGCGGCAATTTTATGGTAGGAAGGAGCATCTTTCTCTTCTGTTGCGTCATGGCATTTCAGGCATTTAAAGTCCTTCATCAACGCCGTCCTGGCGGCGTCGTCAAGCGCATAGGCTGCAGAAGAAGTCAGGGCGAGAGTAGCAAAAGCAAGCAGCGTAATTTTAAATTTATTCATGATGTAGGCTCTGTAGGTGATATTGAATTTCAAATGTGAACTTTGTACTAACTTTGTATTGCATTATAAATACTACCGGATCAATCAACATCTGCCGCCGGGGGGGCCGCAGATAGAAGGCATTTTAAATCGGAAGATCGATTGCGGCAAACGAATGCCGAATACTGTATGTGACAAAAATTGCATAATATTCATGTTCAGGTAACTTCCCCTCTCCCCACCCCCTCTCCCGCAAGCGGGAGAGGGGGAAACTTCATTCGATTGCCCTGGCTATTCTCCTGTCCCAGTGCGTAGGTTGGGCTGCAAAGCCCAATGGTTTTTTGCCATTGCAGGCGTTGGGCTTACCGGCCCAACCGGGTTAATCCTCCTGCCCCAGTTTCAGTTTTTTCATTTTTTCCCACAGGGTCTTGCGGCTGATGCCGAGCGCTGCCGACGTTTCGGCGATGCGGCCGTCCTTGGCTTTCAGAATTTGCTGGATATAGCGCCGTTCATAACCATCCAGATATTCATTGAGCGGAGAAAGTTGGTCCGGTTGCGGCAGCTCTTTCAGGTCATCAAAGAAAGATTCCGGCGTCAGCACAGCCTGATTCGACAGAACGCAGGCCCTTTCCAGAATATGCTTCAGTTCCCGAATATTGCCCGGCCAGGGATGGTCGAGCAGCGCAATTTCAGCGGCGGCGGTGAGCGCGCGTCGCGGCCGGCCATGCTGGACAGCCTCGGCGTCCAGCAGTATTCCCGTCAGCCACAGGATATCTTCCCTGCGTTCGCGCAACGGCGGAACATTGATTTCGATGACATTGATGCGATAGTATAAATCCTCGCGAAACTCACCGGCTTCGACCATCTTCTTGAGCTTCTTGTTGGTGGCGCAGATCAGGTGAATGCTGACCGGAATCGGCGTTTCGCTGCCGATTCGCACAATCTTGCGCTCCTGGATCGCGCGCAACAGATTCACCTGCATGGAAAGCGGCATGTCGCCGATTTCGTCCAGGAACAGGGTGCCGCCGTCGGCTTGCTCGAAATAGCCTTTCTTTTCGCGAATGGCGCCTGTGTAAGCACCCTTGACGTAACCGAACATTTCGGCCTCGATCAGCGTTTCGGAAATTGCGCCGCAATTGACCGCGATGAATGGCAAACGCCATTCCGGATCGCGCTGGCAATGCAGCGCACGCGCGACTTCTTCCTTGCCGACCCCGGATTCGCCGGTGATCAGCACAGAGGTGTTGCCCTGGCCCAGGCGATGAATGATCGATTCGATGTTGCGCATCGCGCTGGATATGCCGAGGATGCGCCCACCGACCGGACCCGTGTCGTCCTGGCGCGCCTGCGCACAGATCGTCTTGACCTTTTCAATCAGCACGCGGATATCGAGCGGCTTGGTCATGTAGTCTTCGGCGCCAAGCTTGAGCAGGCGGACGGCGCGATTGATCGCGCCATATCCGGTGATGAAAATATAAGGCGGCAATTCAAGGCCGGCGCCGCGCAATTCCTCGAACAGATGCTCGCCGTCGCAGTCCGGCAGCATGATGTCGCTGATGACGATGTTGTATTTATCCTCCATCAGGGACTTGCGTGCGGTTTCTCCGGTCTTGAACCAGACGCATTTGAATCCTTCGAGGCCAAATCGGTCGGAAACCGCTTCACCCATGATTTCATCATCTTCAATCAGGCAAATCCGATAAGGTTTCATGTTGACGCTCTTTCACTGAGTGGCAAAACGACGACAAAGCGCATGCGGCCGTCGTTTCGGTCCAGGTTAATGCGGCCGCCAAGCTGCTGAACGATCTGGTAGGTGATCCAGAGGCCCAGGCCCTGGCCCTGACCGTTCTCGGTCAGCGGGGAAAAAGGCTCATAAAGATAGGCGGTCTGCGCGGCGGTTATCTGCTTGCCGTCATTTTCGACGCTCAATTTCAATTCGTCGTCGGTCGCTTCAATGCTGCAGTTGACCACGCCCTTGTGCTGGGCGGCCTGGATCGCGTTCAGAAGCAGGTTAAGCAGTAACTGCCGCACGGGATTGGCTTGAAGAGGCAAGGGCTTGGCAATGCTCGAGCGCCAGTCGAAGATAATCGCCTTTTTCTGCGTCTGCGGGATCACCAGACTGCGGATGTCTTCAAAATCCTGGGGCTCGATATTGCGGCTCTTGATGCGCGCCTCGACCAGCAGCGCGCCCACCGTTTCTTTTATCTGCGACAGGCCGCGCTCGATCAATGAAATCGTCTTGGCGGTTCGCGGGTCAACGTCGCCGTGGCTTTTCAGGGTGTCGATGGCCGTCAGCATCCCGCCAAGCGGATTATTGATCTCGTGGGCCACTCCGGCAGCCAGCCTGCCGACCGCTGCCAGGCGTTCCGAATGGATGACCTGTTCCTCCAGTGCCTCCCTGGCATCCTGTTCCAGCAACATGCGCCAATACGCCGCATATAATTGGCCCAGTTCGTCGTCATAGGGATACTCTTTTTGATTCAGATCCCTGACGGGGTGCCGCTCCATCTGGTTCATCCAGCCGGCAATGATGACCAGCGGACGCGACAGGCGCTGCCCCCAGTACCAGTTGATCGGCAACAGGAGCGCCAGCACCAGCAGCCCCACCCATCCGGCGCGCTGGGCAATGCCGAAGAAGCGCGATGCCAATACACTCTTCGAGTGGATCACGACCAAGGTGCCGAAATGATGCCCTTCATTGACAATAGGCGCCGCGATGAGGATATTATTATCATCCTGCATATCGAAGCTCTTTGCATCGGTACTTTGCGACACGGCAATGCGCTTGGACAGGGTGGCGTACTCAGGCGTGAGTTGCTCGATGCCGGCCTGAATAGGGATAGCGCCGGGCCGGGTCGACACGAAAACCCGCAGCGCATTGTCGAGGACGACAATGGTCTTCGGCATTAAGACTTCCTTGACATCCGAATCGACCAGAGGTGCATTGATAATTTCAAAGGCCCGCCAGACATCGTCTTCCATCAAGGGCTGATACAGGACTTCCGCCAGCCTGTGGCTGAGGTTGGTGGAACTGGCCAGCAAGTCTGCGCGAAGATCTTCGTATGTCCTCAGCATGAGCGAGCCTGTTACCACCAGCGTAGTGGTGATAATGAGGATGCTTCCCCACAGGGGAAGCTTGAAGCGAAAACTCAGGTCCAGGACGTTTTTCATTCTTCGCCCAATTCTTTTTTCATTCCCACCAGGCGCTCATAGAGTTTCGGGTCGGCAGGGATAAAACCATTGAGGTTCATCCGCCTGAGCAATTTGACGCCTTCGGGATCATGCGCCATGCCGGTCAGCGCACCCTGCATGTCTGCGAATTCCTCTTTGGTGACGAAATGATTGGCCACTATGGGCGGCGCGCCAAATTCCTGCGAGCGGGCGACAATGCGCGTCTGTTGGGCCAGGTCAGGGTGGCCTTTCACCATGGCGTCCCAGGCAAAATTGTCGACTTCGGCGGCATTGGCGAGCCCCAATATCACCGCTTCGATACTTTCGCGATGCGAGGGGGTGAAAAATACCTTGCGAAAGAATCGCCTTGGGTCTTCTCCTGCTTTCAACAAGGCGTAACGGTGATCGACATGACTGTTCGAAGTCGGATCGGCAAAAGCCAGTACGGTTCCCTTCAATTGCATAAGCGAAGCGGTCTGCGTATCGCCTGTGGAAACGATCATATAGGAAGTGAAAAATGGCCGTCCGTTATAGAGTGGAACGGCGAGCAAGCGTACCTGATCCCCCAGGGCGGTATTGGGATAATCGGTGACCCAGGCAAAATCCAGCTTTTCCGTATGCAGTTGCACCATGGAATCGGCAAATTTCCTGCTGTTGACGAATTCCACCGGGCGCCGCAGCTTGTTTTGAAGGTATTGTTGCCAATCAGCAATTAAATCATACTGCGCGCGAAAGAGGCTCTGCGGCAAGCCTATGCGCAACGGCCGCACATTATTCTCAGGCGAAGCGTTGACGGAGAACACAAATATACCAACAACCAGCCAAAGCAATCGGAGGAATCTGCCAAGGATGTTACGAGAATGCAACTTTTCTGGTTTCATTATGTATTTATGTTACAAAAAAGTAACACTTTGTATGCAAAGGATCATAGCCGATAAACCAATACGCAGTCAATGCAGGGGTGAAATATAAAGCGCTTTTAGCCTTTACCCACTGTCGCCAGGTTGCAGCATTCAATTGCAACGATAACCTGATGCAAAAATTGTGCCGTGACGGTTAACGCGGTGGCGGGCAAGGTGCTGGTGGCTGTTTTTTAGAATTCCGATAGTTCAGACAAATGATGCGAAACCGCATAACGAATCAACTCTGAATGGTTAGTCAAATCCATTTTTTTAAAGATGTGGGTTTTGTGGGTGCCGACGGTCTTGACGCTTAAACCGAGCATGGCAGCGATCTCGGTAAGCCCATTCCCCGCAACCAACAAGCTAAAAACCTGAAACTCGCGGTCCGACAGAAGCTCATGCGGCTGGGGGTGATTGGAGGGCTTGCCGCGCAACATCATTTCCACCACATTCTGGCTGACATAAACCCCGCCGCCAACCACCTTCCGGATGGCAGCCACCAGCACCTCGCCATCGCTCTCCTTGGTCAGATAGCCGGAAGCGCCGGAATGCAGCGCGCGTACCGCGTAGCGCTCTTCCCCATGCATGCTGAGGATGAGTATCGGCAGTGTCGGTTGCACGTCCTTGACCATGCGTATCAGTTCCAGACCATTGCACCCCGGCATGGAAATATCGAGGACCAGCACATCCCACTCCTCCGCGCGCACGCGCTGCATGAGTTCCGTACCGTTGGCCGCTTCTCCGGCGACGAGGAGATCTTCCGTATCGCCCAGAATCTGTTTCAAGGCATCGCGGATAATGGCATGATCGTCTGCCAATAAAACCTTCAATTTTTCCATTGTTACCCCATTGTGGGAAGCAAGAAGCCGGCGCGTACAGAGGGTAACCAAGCGCGCATGGCCGCACAATCGGCTAAAGATTAAAACTACAGTAAGAAAAATCCTATTCCGACCCCTCCAAGTTGGGCGAAGCACATAAATGCGCGTTTTTCAGCCGCGGGCGGCAGGGGGGTTACGGTAAAGCCTCAGTTTGGATGTACCGGGATGCAATATGGCGATATGTTTGGATGCTCCATTTTTTGCATGAAACAGCAAAACAAATGAAAAATAATGCAAATTTTTGATCAAAAACATGGCGCCAACCGTTTCGTCATGTTAATAGTAACGTAGCACATTGATTAAAAAATGAACTCCAAATATCTTTCATTCAGCCCGGACGCCACATATCAGCGGGCGACATTATTGTACCAATCCGGGAAATTGGAAAAAGCGGCCAAGCTATATAAGGATCTGATAAAACACTTTCCAAATCGACCAGATTTTCTGACCGATCTCGGTACGGTAATGCTGCAATTGGGCCGTACCGCAGAGGGTGTCGGGCTACTTGAACGCTCGCTGAAAATCGACCCAAATCAAGCGATGGCGTTTTCCAATTGCGGGATTGGATTGCAGTATCTCGATAGGTTCGAGGAAGCGTTAGCATGTTATAACTGCGCGTTAGCCTTGAATTCCAAGCTGGTTGAAGCGTATAGCAACCGTGGATTCGTTCTTAATAAACTGAACCGCCTTGACGAATCGTTGGCAAGTTGCGATATGGCGCTGGCTTTGAACCAGAATTTCGCCCAGGCGCATATCAACCGTAGCAGCACACTGACAAAGTTAAAGCGGCTTGATGAAGCGCTGGCAAGTTCCGACCGCGCGTTAGTCATTAATCCCATACTTGCCGAAGCACATAATAACCGTGGTGTAGTCCTTAAAGAACTCGAGCGAGGTGACGATGCCATTGTTTGTTTCACCCGTGCGATTAAACTGCAACCGAATTTCATCGATGCGCATAAAAACCTCGGCGATACCCTGGATGAATTAGGCCGTCAAAATGAGGCTGTGGCCTGTTTCAAACGAATTCTTGAAATCACCCCCAGTGACCTTTCTGCCCATTTTGCACTTGGGAATATTCTTGGATTTTTGAAAAGATCAGACGAAGCGACTGCACACTTCAAGCGTTGCTTGAAAATCGACCCACAGGATTCGTTAGGTGCAGGATTGATGCTCGCTCGATTAGGCCTTGGGCCAATTCCTGCGCGAGCCCCGGATGCACTGCTTCACAAGTTATACATTGAACGGGCTCAACGTTGGGATAATGCCAAGGGGAAAAGTGGACAAGGTTATTGCGGACATGAGCTGGTCGTTCAAGTTCTTAAGACTCAATTGAAAATCAAGTCCTGAGATTCTGGACGCAGGTTGCGGCTCGGGCCTCGTTGGGACGTTAATAAGCGACCTGACGAGTCGACTTGTTGGCGTGGACATGTCAGCGGCGATGCTGGAAAAGGCTGCCGAGAAAGGCGTGTATGCTCAGCTTTGTCAGGACGATTTGGTATCGTTCATGACCAACCATAGTGATCGTTATGATGCCGTCACATGTGCTGCGACGTTAATTCACTTTGGGGATCTGGCACCCGCATTTGAGGCTGCGGCTGCATGTCTTAGAGATGGTGGAATATTTGTATTTACGCTATTTCCGAATGATGGCGAGCTTAGTGAACAAGACATCATTGTTGCCGCAAATCTTGGATATGCAACTGGCGGATGCTACGCTCATAGTTCCAGTTATGTTAGACGCATAGCTGAGTCCACTGGATTTTCTGTGGAGATACTTGATTCTGTGATTCACGAGTACGAATTTGGCAAACCAGTCATGGGCCTTATTGTGGCTCTGCGTCGACGATTTCGAACGGCTCAAACGGTTCAATAGTCGGATTCTCACCTGTGTTGCCACTATAGGTTGACTGGTCAAGCATGGAAAGTCTGTCACATTTAAAGCGAGATACACCCGATTTTTTTGCGCAAAACGCTCATATAATGATCCATTGCAAGGTTTTTAGTTAACATGAGCTCAAAAAATCTTTTATTCAGTCCGGACGCCATCTATCAGCGGGCGACATTGCTGTACCAGTCGGGGCAATTGGAAAAGGCCGCGAAGCTCTACAAAGATCTGATCAAACGTTTTCCCAGGCGATCTGAATTTCTGACCGATCTCGGCACGATAGCGCTGCAATTGGGCAATATCGAAGAAGGCGTCAAATTGCTTGAGCGTTCACTGGAAAGTGCCCCGGATCAAGCGATGGCCTATTCCAATTGCGGGATCGGCTTGCAGTATCTCAATCGATTCGACGAAGCGCTGGCATGCTACGACCGCGCGCTGGCCCTGAACCCGAATCTGGCCGAAGCATGGAGCAATCGCGGATTTATTCTCCACAATCTAAAGCGCCCGGACGAAGCGCTGGAGAGCTGCGATCGGGCAATTGCCCTGCAGCCGAATCTGACCCAGGCGCATGTCAACCGCAGCAGCACACTTAAAGACCTGTGCCGACTTGAAGAAGCGTTGTCGAGCGCGGACCGCGCGCTGGCCCTGAACTCCCGCCTTGCCGAAGCGCATATCAATCGCGGCGCCGTTCTTAAAGAACTGACTCGATTTGACGAAGCGCTGGCCAGCTTCGATCGGGCAATCGCTTTGAATCCGAAGCTGGCGGAGGCGCATAGCAATCATGGTTCCGCTCTCAACAATCTGGGTCGATTTGATGAAGCGCTGGCCAGCTTCGCCCGTGCGATTGCCTTGCAACCGGGTATGGCTGAGGCGCACAACGGCCGTGGCGGCGCGCTTAATGAACTCGGCCGGCCAGAAGAAGCGATTGCCAGCATTGGCAAGGCGCTCGCGCTGAAGCCGGATCTGGCGGATGCGCACAATAACCTGGGACTCACTTTTGACTACCGCAACCGGTTGGACGAGGCCTTGGCGAGTTTCGATCGCGCCATTGCCCTGGACCCAGCCATGGCAGGCGCATATTGGAACAAAGCACTATTAAAACTGCTGCAGGGAGATTTCGACGAAGGCTGGAAATTGTATGAATGGCGGTGGAAAGGAGAGTCGAGGAACCATATCCGGCATTTCAGCCAGCCGTTGTGGCTGGGCCAGCCGGCGCTTGCAGGCAAGACGCTGTTGATCTGGCCGGAACAAGGGCTGGGCGATTTCATCCAGTTTTGCCGCTATGCGACGATGGCCGAAGAAAGCGGCGCCGCAGTCGTGCTGGAAACGCCGGCATCGGTCCATGTGCATCAAGAGGAACTGGTCGATTTCTCGGATACGGCAGCCCTGATCCAGGAGATGGATCTGGTGATTTCCGCCGATACGTCGGTGGCCCACCTTGCCGGCGCGCTGGGAAAACCAGTCTGGATATTGCTACCGTTCATGCCGGATTATCGCTGGATGCTGGATAGGGCCGATACCCCTTGGTATCCATCGGCGACCTTGATGCGGCAACCGGCTATCGGCGACTGGCAAAGCGTCATAGCGGAAGTCATGGCGAACCTCAAAACGAACACTTTGCACAGATTTCAGGCTACCGTTCAGTGAATGCCCGATTAAAACAATTTAAGTAGAAAATGAGCTCAAAAAATCTTTTATTCAGTCCGGATGCCGTCTATCAGCGGGCGGCATTGCTGTACCAGTCGGGGCAATTGGAAAAGGCCGCGAAGCTCTACAAAGATCTGATC
>JBIODP010000039.1:0-13322 GCA_044445195.1 Burkholderiales bacterium
GGGGGGTGTGGGGGTGGGGGAGCGGGAGTGGCGGTCGCAGAGACGTTTTCTGCGCTTGTTCGCCCACTTATGAGACTCGTTCGGAATTCTCTTTACCTCTTGGATGGTGCATTTGTGCATTTTCCCTCTCCCCCCAACCCCACTCCCGCAAGCGGGCGAGGGGAGAAAACTTCATGCGATTGCCTTGCCGCTATAAGTTCGATTCGGAACGTCGGCAACAGATTCGTGTATTCTGAACGACTTTCAGAAAAAGCGCGAGAACTGAAATGCCAGAGCTCAAATGAAATTTCCCGGTAGTCCGGCACCCGCATTGCACGAGCGGCATGAGCAGCACGCAGGCGCGGCGCGCGGAATGCTGTTCATTCTCGCGTCAACGGTGTTTTTCGCCTTGCTCGATTCGCTCTCGAAATATCTGGTGCGCGATTACCCGGTCGCGGGGGTCGTCTGGGTCCGCTACGCTGTGCCTCTACTCCTGCTGTCGGTGATATTTGGCCCTCGCATGGGCAAGAAACTGATCTATTCATCACGCATGGGCGTGCAGATGTTGCGCGGTTTGCTGCTGATGGGGACCACGCTTGCCATGGTGCTATCCCTGAGGGTTCTTCCGCTTGCCGAGACGGAGGCGATCAGTTTCACAGCGCCGCTCTTGCTGACCGCAATGGCGGCCATGCTGCTTGGCGAGCACGTGCGCAGATCGGCTTGGGCGGCGGTCATTGCGGGATTTATCGGGGTGCTGATCATCATCCGCCCTGGCGGCGGGGTGTTCTCGACGGCAGTCGCTCTTCCTCTCTGCGCCGCGGTCTTTTATGCGTTGTATCAACTCGCCACCCGCCACGTGGCGGGGCGCGAAAATGCGCTGACCTCGCTTTTCTACGCGATGCTGGCCGGTACCGTCATCATGAGTCTTGCGCTGCCCTGGCTATGGGTCACACCGAACCTGAAGCAAATGACATTGCTGCTCATCGTCGGCCTGCTTGCCGGCGCGGGACATTTTTGCGTGATCAAGGCATTCATGGTTGCACCCGCTTCGCGCCTGGCGCCGTTTGCCTATGCGCAACTGGTGTGGGTATCGATTATAGGCAGCACGATGTTCGGCGAGTTTCCCGGCACATTGAACCTGCTCGGCATGACGGTAATCGCCGGCAGCGGCCTCCTTGTGGTATTCAGGAAATAGCGTTCAGGAAATAGCGCCTTGAGGGTGGCGCAATCCAAGCGTCATAGTTCGCGCAAAATCCGCTCAAAATATCGGCAAGGTTTCCGGAGCGCGTTCGCGCAAGGCTTTTTTGGCGGCCTGGAACTCCGGGAATACCGATTGCACGGTAGCCCAGAAGCGCGGGCTGTGATTCATTTCGCGCAGGTGCGCCAACTCATGCGCGATCACGTAGTCGATCAGCGGCAACGAAAAATGGATCAGGCGCCAGTTCAGGCGAATCTTGCCGTCGGCAGTGCAGGAGCCCCATTGCGTCGTCGCAGACGACAGCGCGAACGAACGATAGCGGACATCCAGTTTTTCAGCATACACCGGCAGGCGCGCGGCAAAGATAGTTTTGGCTTGCAGTTGCATCCAGCTTTGCACCCGATCTTTCAGCTGCTGTTCAGTGGCCTCGGCCGGCAGGCACACGGTCAATTCCTGCGTAGCGGGTTCGTAAGCGATGCCGGCCGCGTGATTGGCGCGGGTGCGCAGCGTAATGTCGGCGCCCAGATAGGGCAGGGTGGCGCCGTCGCGCCATTGTATTTGCGGTCGCAGCCGGTGCGCAGATCGTTCGCGCCGTTCATTTAATTTGTTAAAAATCCAGCGTTGCTTTTCGCGGATGGCATGGTCGATGTCGGCAAGGGTGACCCATTTCGGCGCGGTGATGCGCAGCCCGTCATCGTCGATCAGAAAGCCGATCGAGCGCCGCTTCGAGCGTATCAACCTGTAGTCGAGCACATGTTCTTGCAATTGAATACGGCGTTTGCCGGACTGCTTGATGGTCGTTGCCGGCTCATTCGACGCGTTATCGGTCGAAGGCGTTGGCTGTTTTTGCCTGCCGCCACCGGTATTGGGGGAGTTGCTGGGCGGTTGAGCAGGAGTTGTCTCGGGTTGCGCGAAAAAATCGGAGGAAAACAAATCCAGCTGCAGTGCGAGCTGATTCGGGTCGGGCGAGGTTTGGCGTAGCAGTTTTTTCAAAAGGGTAAAAAACTTCAATTTTCAACTTCTATTTTGCCGAATAAGCACCGGGTGAAATAACACGCATTTCAGATTCTATCCAATTTTCAACCAGTTGCATCAACTCTACCGGATTTTGGCCGTCTGGTGCAATCGGTTTTCCGATCGATACGGTAACCAGGCCCGGTTTTCTCAAGATGGAATTCTTGCCCCAGCATTCGCCCGAATTCAATGCGATCGGCACCACCACGGTATTGGTTTCAACCGCCAGCCGGGCGCCTCCGCCTTTATATTTTCCCTTTTGTCCGACCGGGATGCGGGTGCCCTCGGGGAACATGATAATCCATTGTCCGTCTGCAAGGCGTTTTCGGCCTTGCACCACTACCTGGGCAAAGGCATCCTTGCCTTTGCTGCGATCAATCGGAATCATGCGCAGCAAACCGAGCGCCCAGCCGAAGAACGGCACATAGAGCAACTCTTTTTTGAACACGAAGACTAGTGGGCGCGGCATTTTACAGAGCAGGAAGATGGTCTCCCATGCCGATTGATGTTTGCTCAGCAGAATCACCGGCGCATCCGGCAAGTTTTCCAGTCCTTTGATTTGATAGCGAATGCCGCACAGCGCCTTGGCGAGCCAGATGATAAAGACGTTCCAGCGCGACGTGACGAAATAGCGTTTGGTATACGGCAGAGGTGCTGCGACGAAGCATATGCAAGCCCATGGCACGGTGACGGCTACCATGATGACAAGGAACAATAGCGAACGTAGGATCAAGACGGGTCGTAACATGGTATCTCCAGTATTTCCAAGCGGCCTTCTGCACTCTTGCTATCGGGCCGGTATTTTTGCATCGGTCGCGGAGAGCAGGTGGTCTGCCACGGCGGACAAATTCTCAAAGATCAGGGTTCCCGGCGGCAAGCCGCCTTTATTGCGGGTTGCTTCACCCTTTCCGGTCAAGACCAGGTAAGGCGCGCAACCCACAACAAAGCCGGCTTGCAGGTCGCGTAGCGAATCTCCAACCGTCGGCGCGTCTTTCAGGCTGACATTGAAACGCTTGCCAATCGCGCGCAGCATGCCCGGCTTCGGTTTGCGGCAGTCGCAGTTGTCGATGGCGGCATGCGGACAAAAAAAGATGGCATCGATATCCGCCCCGGCCTGCTGCGCAGCAGTATGCAGTTTTTGGTGGATGGCGTTGAGCGTCACGATATCGAGGAGTCCGCGCGCCACGCCGGATTGATTGGTCGCGATTGCCACCCTGTACCCAGCCTGATTCAAACGCGCGATTGCCTCCAGCGAACCCGGAATCGGAATCCATTCGTCGGGCGACTTGATGAATGCATCGGAATCGCGATTGATCACGCCATCGCGGTCAAGGATAATCAGTTTCATCCCGGCCTCGGCCACTACGCCGCCAGCTTTGAAATATCGGCGACCCGGTTCATCATACGGTGCAAATCCGATAGCAAGGCAATCCGGTTGCCCCGCAGTTGCAGGTCTTCGTCCATGACCATCACCTGGTCGAAAAACTGGTCCACTTGCGTGCGCAGTTCGGCCAGCCTGGTCAGCGTGGAGGTGAAGTCGCCTTGCGCAAATGCGCTGTCGATTTCCGGCCTGCACCGCGTCATGGCAGCATGCAGCGATAATTCGGCCGATTCGCGCAGTAACGCGCTCTGCACCAAACCAACGGCGCCCTCCGCATTTTTTTTCAGGATATTGGTGATCCGCTTATTGGCGGAGGCGAGCGATGCCGCTTCCGGCAATTGCGCAAATGCCTTGACGGCCTGAAGCCGTTCCAGAATATTATCCAGAACGTCGGGATGTTGCGCGACGACCGCTTCAATTTCGTTTGGCGCGTAACCGCGTTCGCGCAACAAGCCCCGCAGGCGGTCGAACAGGAAACCCATCGCATCGGCGCCCGGGTCCTTAAACTGGGGATTGCCGGCAAACAGTTGCGCGGCGTCGGCCAGCAAGCCTGTCAGCGAGAGCGGCAGTCGCTTTTCTATCAGCATGCGCAATACGCCCAGCGCATGGCGGCGCAAGGCAAACGGGTCTTTGTCGCCGGTCGGTTGCAGGCCGATGCCCCATATGCCGACCAGGGTTTCCAGCTTGTCTGCCAGCGCGACTGCGGTGCCGGCAGCGGAAACCGGCAAGGCGTCGCCGGCAAAACGCGGCTGGTAGTGCTCGGATGCGGCAAGCGCAACTTCTTCGTGTTCGCCGTCATGGCGCGCGTAGTAGGTTCCCATGATGCCTTGCAATTCCGGGAATTCGCCGACCATGTCGGTCAGCAGATCGGTCTTGGCCAGCAGCGCCGCGCGTTCGGCCAGTGCCGTGTCCGTGCCCAGCGCATGCGCAATTTTGCCGGCCAGTTCGGTCACGCGCGCGGTGCGTTGCGCCTGGGTTCCCAGTTTGTTATGGTAGACGACATTGGCCAAACCGGGCAAACGGGAGGCCAGGGTTTTTTTCTTGTCTTGCTCAAAGAAGAATTTGGCATCCGACAGACGTGGGCGGACCACGCGCTCATTGCCGCCAACAATATGTTGCGGATCGCTGGTTTCGAGATTGGACACAATCAGAAAGCGCGAACGCAAGCGGCCGGCTGCATTGGTCAGCGCAAAATATTTCTGATTGGTCTGCATCGTCAGGATCAGGCATTCTTGCGGCACCGACAGGAACGCGTCTTCAAAGTGGCAGGTGTAGACGACCGGCCATTCGACCAGCGAGGCGACTTCATCCAGCAAGCTTTCCGGCATCAGCACTGAATCGGTTCCTGCCTTGTCCAGCAAAGCGGCGCGAATTTTTTCCTTGCGGGAATCGGCGTGGCTGACGACCTTGCCCTGCGTTTCGAGCTGCGCTGCATAATCGTCGGCATGGGCTATCGACAATTCGCCTTGCGACAGGAAGCGGTGTCCGAGCGTGACCCGGCCTGCCGCAAGCCCGAGAATGGCTACCGGCACCACCTCGTTGCCGTATAAGGCGGTCAGCTTATGCACCGGCCTGACAAATTGAACCGTTTCACCGTCCGGGCGCTGGTAGCTCATCAATTTCGGAATCGGCAACTGGGCAATACTTTCTTCCAGCGCACTCTGCAAGCCGAGATGCAGGGCCGAACCGGCTGCTGTATACGTGTAAAAAAAGCTGTCGGCCTTGCCATCCTGCGCGCGCTCCAGGTCGCTCAACTTGATTTCTTCGACCTTGATTGCCTGTGCCAACGTAGTGAGCTTTTTGATTAACGGCGCACTCGGGTTGCCGTTGGCGTCCAGCGCGACGGTTACCGGGAGAAGTTTTTCGCGTATCGATTTTTCCGGAGAAGCGGCCCTTACCTTGCTGATGGAAACCGCCAGGCGTCGTGGTGTCGCATGGGCAACTGCGACGGCATCGTCTTCGATGAAATTGCGCGACTTCAGGCTGCTGACGATACCTGCCGCAAATGCTTCGCTCAGCTTGGTCAACGCCTTCGGCGGCAGTTCTTCGGTCAGAAGTTCGACTAATAGTGTTTGACTCATGTAAGGGCTTGGTTGGGTAACTTATTCGGGTAATATCGGGTTAACTTTTACAGGCGCTTTTACGGGCGGCATCATGTCGGATCGTCAGGCAAAAAGCCCGGTCAGGCTGCAATGCGGGCGTCGCCGCACATCGGGAATCCAAGTGCCTCGCGTGCCGCAAAATAGGCCTGCGCCACCGCGCGCGACAGGTTGCGAATCCGTCCGATGTAGGCGGCGCGCTCGGTTACCGATATCGCCCCGCGCGCATCCAGCATGTTAAAGGTATGCGCGGCTTTCAGTATCATTTCGTAGGCCGGCAGCGCCAATGGCACCTCCAGCAGGCGTTTGGCTTCCGATTCATAGTTGCCGAACAACGAGAACAGGAATTCGGTATTTGAATATTCGAAGTTATAGGTCGATTGCTCGACTTCATTCTGATGGAACACGTCGCGGTAGGTAAGCTGTTTTGTGGCCCCATGTTCTTCCCTGCCGGTCCACACCAGATCATAGACGTTTTCCACCCCTTGCAGGTACATCGCAAGGCGTTCGATGCCGTAAGTGATCTCACCCAGGACCGGTTTGCAATCGAGCCCGCCGACTTGCTGAAAATACGTGAATTGGGTGACTTCCATGCCGTTTAGCCACACTTCCCAGCCCAGGCCCCAGGCGCCCAGCGTCGGATTTTCCCAATCGTCTTCGACAAAGCGGACATCGTTTTGTTGCAAGTCGAGCCCCAGCGCTTCCAGCGAGCCCAGATAAAGATCGATGATGTTTTCCGGCGCCGGTTTCAATACCACCTGGTATTGATAGTAATGCTGCATGCGGTTGGGATTTTCGCCGTAGCGCCCGTCCTTGGGACGGCGCGACGGTTGCACATAGGCGGCGCGCCAGGGCTCCGGCCCGATCGCACGCAGGAACGTGGCGGTATGCGAGGTGCCTGCGCCCACTTCCATGTCGTAAGGCTGCAGCAGCGCGCAGCCTTGTGCGTCCCAATATTCTTGCAGTTTAAGTATGACTTGTTGAAATGTAAGCATCTTGGTTGATCTTCGCAGTAAGCAAAGGTGAGCCGCTAAACCCTTAAGTTTAACGGGTTTTAGCTACGAGGTGCAATAGAGTGATTTTTACGGGTGAAAAGCCCGACCGCAACCAACGTCAGCATGGCCAGCGCCACAATCGGCGCATTGCCGCACAGGATGTAAGGGGTCAGTCCGGCGTAGCCCTGTACCGATGCCGCCAGCACGCCGCGCGTCGCGGGGGCCAGTTCGGCAATCACGTCGCCTTTGGGACCGATGATAGCCGTGGCGCCGGTGTTGGTGGCGCGCAACGCCGGCCTGCCGGTTTCCAGCGCCCGCATTTGCGAAATTTGCAGATGCTGCGGCACTGCCAGCCATTCTCCGAACCATGCCATATTGGAAAGATTGAGCAGCATCGTCGCTTGCGGCGCGCCCGCATGATACCTTGCCGCCATTTCCGCGGCAATTTCTTCGCCGAACAAGTCTTCATAACAGATATTCGGCAATATCCACTGATCTTTTACCGCAAACGGCGCTTGCGGCATCGGCCCTGGAGTTTGGTCGCCGAGCGGAATGCGCATCATGTCGACGAACCAGTGAAAACCGATGGGGATGAATTCGCCGAACGGCACCAGGTGATGTTTGTCGTAGCGATACAAATTGGCATGGTTTAATTGCGGCGACAGGTCGACCATGCTATTGGTGTAGATTCCCGGGCTGTCGCTCAGGACAATGCCGACCGCCAGATGGCTGCCGGTTTGCCTGGCAAAACCGGCCAGCCGCGCAATGTAGCCTGGCGGCAGCAATTGCGGCAACTGGGCAATGGCCGTTTCAGGCGAAACAATCAAATCCGCCGGTTTTTCGCGCAGCATGCGGTCGTACATCGTCAGGGTTTCACCGAGATGCGCGCTCTGAAACTTTTCTTCCTGTGGGATATTGCCTTGTAGCAACCTCACTGAAATCGGCCGGCCGCTGGGGGATGTCCAGGGCACTAATTTCAGGCCCATGCCTGCCGCCAGCAGCAGAATCGCCAGCAACATGGGTCGTCGCGCCGATGGCAGCAAGGCCAGGCTGCCGGCGATGATTGCCGCCAGCCAGCCGACGCCAAACACGCCGAGTATCGGTGCAAAACCTGCCAGCGGACTGCTTGTGTGGGCGTAGCCTGCCGCCAGCCAGGGGAAACCGCTGAAGACCCAGTCGCGCAGCCATTCCGACAGCATCCAGGTCGATGGAAAAATGGCCAGCAGGCTTGCGCTGCCACTGGCTCGCCAGCGTAGCCGTAGCCAGCTTCCCATGCCAGCCGCGATGGCGGTGAATGCGCCAAGCAGCAGCGCGAACAAAATCACGGCGAGCGCTGCCAGCAGCGGCGACAAGTCGCCATAACGGTGCATGCTGACGTAGGGCCAATATACGCCAAACGCAAAGCAGCCGAAGCCGTACGCCCAACCCAGCAGCATGGCGCGCTTTACCGACGACGCGCGTGAAACCAACGTGAATAGCAGCGCCAGCGTCAGGAATTGCACGGGCCACAGGCCGAACGGCGCGAATGCCAATACCGAACAGGCACCGGCCGACAGGCACAGTAATGGTGCAAAACGGGAGGGAAAGAAGGGCAAAGAGGAGGGCAGAGGGGAGGATGCAGGCTGGATGTTCACGCTTGGGTCGGTCTGCAGGTCAGGTGCGGGAAAGTCGGACGGCACAGCTCAACTTGATTCGGCTATTATTCGCGGCAATCGTTCGACCAGCAGCACATAAACCTGGCGCGCATCGGCGCGCAGCACTTCGAAGCGCAAATTATCGATGTCGAATAAATCGCCCTTGCGGGGCACGCGGCCTAAATGGTTGGCGACCAGGCCGCCGATGGTATTGACATCCTCATCGGGAAAGTCGGCCCCCAGCGTTTCATTGAATTGCTCGATTTCGGTCAGGGCTTTGATGCGCCAGCGCGGGCCGTGTTCTCCGCCCTTGATGGCGAGAATATTGTCTTCTTCTTCATCGAAATCGTACTCGTCTTCGATGTCGCCGACGATCTGTTCCAGCACGTCCTCAATCGTTATCAGGCCTGCGACGCCGCCGTATTCATCGACGACAATGGCCATGTGGTTGCGATTGGCGCGGAAATCGCGCAGCAACACGTTAAGACGCTTCGATTCGGGAATGAAAACCGCCGGTCTCAGCATATCGCGGACATCGAACGACTCTTCGGCATAATAACGAAGCAAATCTTTTGCCAGCAGGATGCCGACTACCTTGTCGCGCTCCCCTTCGACCGCAGGAAACCGCGAGTGCGCGGTTTTCAGCACCATAGGCAACCATTCTTCGATCGGCTTGGCAATATCGACCACGTCGGTTTGCGAGCGGGGAACCATGATGTCGCGGGCCGACAGGTCGGACACCTGGAATACGCCTTCTATCATCGACAGCGCATCGGCGTCGATCAGGTTGCGCTCGTGCGCATCGTTCAGGATTTCCAGCAACTCGCCGCGATTCTCGGGTTCCGGCGAGATGAGGGCGGTCAGACGTTCAAATAATGTCCGGTGAGGTTTGGCGTGCAGGGATTTAGCGCCGCTAAGTTGATCTTGCATATGGCTGTAAGCCGTCTTTATTCATACGACGTTGTTTCGATGCGCAATAGCATACACGAAAAGTTTCCGGTTACCCGATATTGCGTTCCGGTTTGTTCGTCTTATGCATGGCGATAAGGGTTATCCATGCCCAGACGGGCCAATATGCCGATTTCCAGCGCTTCCATCTCGGCGGCTTCCTCATCCGTATCGTGATCGTAGCCTTGCGCGTGCATGACGCCATGCACCACCAGGTGGGCAATATGGGCTTGCAGCGATTTGCCTTGCTCTGCGGCCTCGCGCTGCACAACGTCGGTGCAAAGGACGATATCGGCTTGGGTATCGGCTTGCTTCGCGGCGTTGTCGTCTTCTTCGGTGTAGACAAAGGTCAGGACATTGGTGGCGGCGTCTTTAGAGCGATAGTCACGGTTTAGCGCGCGGCTTTCCTCAGCATCGACAAAGCGTATTGTCAATTCGGCGGGCGCCAGCAACGCGGCCTGTACCCAGCGCCGCAATTGGGTGCGTGAAATGGCGTCGCGCAAACGCGGGTCCGGATATTGCACCGAAAGGGACAGTTTATTTTTTTGCGGCATGTTTAGCGGTAATCGGATATTCCAGACCGGAGGCTGCCTCATACGCATCGACGATACGCGCTACCAGGGGGTGGCGCACCACATCGGCGCTGGAAAAGTGGGTAAATGCGATGCCGCGCACATTTTCGAGGATTTTGAGCGCTTCGATCAGGCCGCTTTTCTGGTGGCGCTGCAAATCGGTTTGGGTGACGTCGCCGGTGACCACGGCCTTGCTGCCGAAGCCGATTCGGGTTAAAAACATCTTCATCTGCTCCGGCGTGGTATTTTGCGCCTCGTCAAGAATGACAAAGGCGTGATTCAAAGTGCGGCCGCGCATATAGGCCAGCGGTGCGATTTCGATGGTTTGTTTCTCAAACATCTTCTGGGTCCGGTCGAAACCCAGCAAATCGTACAAGGCATCGTACAGCGGCCGCAAATAGGGGTCGATTTTTTGCGCCAAATCGCCCGGCAGGAATCCAAGGCGCTCGCCTGCCTCGACCGCCGGGCGGGTAAGCACGATCCGTTGCACGGCATCGCGTTCCAGCGCATCGACTGCGCACGCCACCGCCAGGTAAGTCTTTCCGGTTCCCGCCGGACCGACGCCGAAGGTGATGTCGTGTTCCAGCACCGACTTGATATAGTAGTTTTGATGCGGCGTGCGACCGCGCAAATCGCTGCGGCGGGTTTTCAGTACCGGACTCTCAATGTCAATGGCGATCTCTGCGGCTTTGCCTGTTTTTGCCTGAACCGGTGTTTTACCATGCGCCAGCGCGGCCCGTTGTTCGACCAGCGCCAATTGGACATCTTCAATCGACACGACTTTATCGGCGCGGGCATAAAAGCGCTCCAAAATGTCAACTGCGCGCGCAGCATTGCCGCCGCCGACAATGAATTTTTCGCCGCGGCGAAAAATCGTGACGTCCAGCGCGGCCGAAATTTGCTGTAAATTTTCATCCAATGGGCCGCACAAGTGGGCCAACCGGGTGTTGTCGAGAGGCTCTGGAATGAAATGCAGCGGTTGTGCAGGTGCTTTGGTTTTCAATTTTCAACGCCTGCGTCAAGTTCGCCGCGCAACGAGTAAGCGTAGCTTTCCGTAATGCGGAGGTCGAGCATGCGGCCGACCAGGCCGGACGCATCCGGACCGCCATTGAAATTCACGACGCGGTTGTTTTCACTGCGCCCCTGCATTTCATACGGGTCTTTTTTGGAAGGACCGTCAACCAGAACGCGTTGTATCGTTCCAATCATTTCATCGCTGTAGCGCTTGGTATTACCCGTGATGACGGCTTGCAGGCGCTGCAGGCGTTGCAGTTTGGTTTCATAGGGGGTGTCGTCCGGCAGGTTGGCGGCCGGGGTGCCGGGGCGCGGGCTAAAGACGAAGCTGAAGCTGTTATCGTAACCGATGTCGTCGATCAGTTTCATCGTCGCCTCGAAATCGGCTTCCGTCTCCCCGGGGAAGCCGACGATGAAATCCGACGAGATGGCGATATTCGGGCGCACCTCGCGCAGCCGGCGAACGATCGATTTGTATTCAAGCGAGGTGTAGCCGCGCTTCATGGCCGCCAGGATGCGGTCGGAGCCGTGTTGCGCCGGCAGGTACAGATGGTCGACCAGTTTCGGCACTTTGGCATACGTGTCGATCAGGCGCTGGGTAAATTCCTTTGGGTGGCTGGTGACGAACCGAATCCGTTCAATCCCGTCGATTTCAGCGATGTATTCGATCAGCAGCGCAAAATCGGCAATCTCGCCATCCGCCATCGCGCCGCGATAAGCATTGACGTTTTGCCCCAGCAGCGTAATTTCCTTGACGCCTTGCGCAGTCAAGCCGGCCACTTCGCTCAGCACGTCGTCGAAGCGGCGCGATACTTCTTCGCCGCGCGTATAGGGCACGACGCAATAGCTGCAATACTTGCTGCAGCCTTCCATGATGGACACGAACGCGCTCGCGCCATCGACTGTGGCCGGCGGCAGATGATCGAACTTTTCGATTTCGGGAAAGCTGATGTCTACTTGCGCATGGCCGCTGGACTGGCGCCGGCGCATCAATTCCGGCAGCCGATGCAGGGTTTGCGGGCCGAATACGACATCCACATACGGCGCGCGCTTGATAATTGCCGCTCCTTCCTGCGACGCTACGCAGCCGCCGACCCCGATCACCATATCCGGCCTGGCAAGCTTCAGCTCGCGCAGCCGCCCGAGGTCGGAAAAGACCTTTTCCTGCGCCTTTTCACGCACGGAACAGGTGTTGAGCAGCACGATGTCGGCATCTTCCAGCACATCGGTTTTGATGGTTCCGTCGGATGCGTTGAGCATGTCGAGCATTTTGTCCGAGTCGTACTCGTTCATCTGGCAGCCGAAGGTTTTGATGAATACTTTTTTTTGCATGAGATAAAGCAACAAATTGCTCTGATGTTAATACTGTTGTTAATACGGTTTAGCGGCTAATTCTTCATCAATGAAGAATGCATGATGATGGTATTTTGCCCGCTCTTGATGATTGCGCCCGGCGACAACCGTTTAACCTGTCCGTCGATCGGAATTTGAGGATAAATGCTGCCGGACATCGTGCCGCGTTTCACTTCTGCTGGAAAAGACAGCGGAACCGCCAACGCGGAAAGCGCCATTACCGACAACAAAAGGAAGATCGCGAAACGCCGAGGCCACATTTATACTCCTGCGTCATCATGTTGTTTGCTTGAATACGCGAAATGCCGATTAGCGTTTCTGCAGGCTTTTCGGTTGGATTATACCTTCATTGGGCGTAACCATTCAGCCGAGGTCAGCAGGGGCGGTGCGGGACCCTTACTCGTCGTTCATCATCAATTCCCAATATCCGAGATCGATCCATTGCTCGAATTTTCTGCCCACTTTCTTGAAGTGCGCCACTTTTTCGAAGCCAATGCTTTCATGCAGCGCGACACTGGCGATATTGGGCAGGGCGATGCCGCCAATGACCACGCCCATGCCACGCTGCCGCAAGTCGTCAATCAGTTTCCGATACAGTTGCCTGCCGATTCCTTTTCTGGCGTGATCGGGTGAAACATAGACGGAGCTTTCGACCGAAAGCCGGAAAGCGGAGCGCGCTCTAAAAGGCGCTGCATAGGCATACCCGACGATCTTGCCGTCGCTTTCAAACACGTGCCAAGGCAAGCTGACGGTAACGTCCTTGATGCGCTGGGCCATTTCCCGATCCGACACCGGCGCTTCCTCGAACGAGATCGTGGTGGCGGCGACATAGGGATTGTAGATGGCTGCAATAGCCGGCGCATCGAGGACGGTGGCGGGTCGAATCATGGTTTTACGTTTGGCGATTAAAGTTGGAAGGAATTTTGACGAACCTGCGGGAACCCACGCTTACATCATGTCGCCAGGTTGCCGTTCTGCAGGCCGCTGATGTTGATTGGCTATGGATTCCGTTGTTGGGCTTATACAACATTAATGTAATGGCTGTGACCTTATGTTGAATTCATACAAACTTGTTGCGATTGTGCACATTATTATGATAACTTCTTACCATTCAAAAAGATTATGTGGTTTTTAA